>JAFVWG010000012.1 GCA_017501805.1 Oscillospiraceae bacterium | reverse complement strand
TTTGATTTCGTATTTCAGCGGAGCAACCGCATCTGCAGACGGTGCAGAAGCGGTTGGCGGCGCAATCGCAACGGCAATGGTTACACCTCATATGATCATGTTTCTGATCGGTGCAATTTTCGGCTGGATCGGTTTTGTGATCAAGAAGAGTTGGGCAGCATTGGTTGCGGCAATTCTCTATTCTGTTGGAACACTGTTCTTCCTTATGTATGCGATGTTTGGCATCCCCATTCTGGTGCTCGGCTTCGTCGGATACGCCAAGCAAAAGAAACTTAACGCAAAGACAAACTAACAAATCAAAAACCACCCGAAGAAATCTGTTCTTCGGGTGGTATCATTTTATAGAGTTTTATGTTCTTCAGTATGTCAGCTCCGGATGTTCATCCTTCTGCTCGATCGGAACATGGATCTTTTGTCCGAGCAGATCGGCGCGCACCGTGCGATACAGCCACGGACGCAGAGGTCTGACGGGAGATTTGAGAACATTCTGCGCATAGTAGAGCGTGATATTGTTCACCGGGTCAACCGATGCAAATGCACCGCCGGCGCCTGCCCAGCCGAAATCTGTCCACTCGGGATCCATATAAGGCGTCCGCAGACCCAGACCGTAGCCGTTTGCCACCTTGTCGTAGGTGTACATCTCGCGTTGCTGCTCTGTCAGGCGGTCCTTTGCCATCATTGCGATCGTTTCCTTTTTCAGGATGACATCGCCGATCCGCAGCGCCTCCAGAAACTTGATATAGTCTTCCACCGTAGAGACACAGCCTGCGCCGCCGCTGGCATATTCCCTGCCCAGACGGTAATTATTCTTCCACCGCGGCTCGAATTCACCTGTTTCGGCATTGTAGTGGTACAGCCGTGCAAAGCCTTCCCAGTCCTCCATCGGATGCAGAAAATCGGAGTGCACCATTCCCGGCGGATCGAAAATGTTCTCTTTTACATAGAGCTCAAATTTCTTCCCGGAGAGCACCTCTACCAGCGCCGCCAGCACGTCGTGACTGAGGCTGTAGCGCCAGCCCGTCCCCGGTTCAAAAGCAAGCGGGGTCTTTGCCATCACATTGACCGTCTCCACTGTGGGACAGCGATGGTCGCAGGCCTCGTAATACTCCAGCAGCTCGGGCGTCTCTATGTTGTAAGTCATACCCGAGGTCATCTCAAACAGATGGTGGATCTTGATGGGGTTCTTCGCCTTTTCGATTCCGTTTTCCGTCTTCACAGTCATTTCACGAAAGGCCGGCAGATAGTCCGCCAGATCGTCATCCAGCGAGAACAATCCCTTTTCCCACAGCTGCATCGCCGCCACGCAGGTAATCACCTTGGAGCAGGAGTAGATATGGTGTTTTTCATTTCCCCGCATAGGGATTTTCTTGTCCGGGTCGGCGTAGCCGCCCATATGCCGCAGAATGCATTCTCCGTCCTTGTATACGATCAGGTCGAACGAGGGGATGCCCGCGTCCAGAAAATGCTGACACAGTGCTTTGGTTTGTTCAAACATACGATCGCCTCCGCGAACGATTATACAACAAACTTCCCGAATGTTCGACCAAATAGCTTTTTTATGTTTATTTTCCCGAAGAATTCACACACTAGGAAAAAAGGAGCGTGAACTATGGGAAAACAAG
>JAFVWG010000147.1 GCA_017501805.1 Oscillospiraceae bacterium | reverse complement strand
TCTTCGCTGACAGGAATTGCGGGGGCAGGATGCTCCCACAAAGCGGCGCTCAGTACACGTATCGCAGTCTGAAGCCTATCGGCTTTTTCCGTACGATTCTTCATCATTTGAGGTACGCTTCCACGCTTTCGGCGATCCGCTGCTCGATTTCCGATGCCGTTTCTTTGTCTTTTGCACTGACGGTGATATAGGCTTTCAGCTTCGGCTCCGTGCCCGAAGGACGCACAACAACAGAGCAGTCATCCTCCAGCACAAATTTCAGTACGTCTGATTTGGGAAGTCCGTCCAGTCCCTTCGCGTAGTCGAGCGTTTCAAGCACACGCTTGCCGCCGAACTCCGTGACCGCTCCGCGAAGACGGGCAAGGATCCCGCGCATCGTCTCCATGCCGGAGCAACCCTCGAAGGTATAGGAGTGCGTGATATTCAGGCAGTAGCCGTAGGTTTCGTAAAGCTCCGCGAGCTTCTGCGGAATGCTGATGCCGCGGGATCTGTAGCAGGCAAACATCTCGCAGATCAGGAAGGCAGCATCGACCGCATCCTTGTCGCGGACATAAGAGCCGCTCAGATAGCCGTAGCTCTCTTCGTAACCGAAGATATAGCGGTGCGCTTCACCTTTCTGCTCCAGGAGCAAAATCTGCTCACCGATGAACTTGAAGCCTGTCAGCACATTGATCGTACGGACGCCGTAGTGCGCCGCGACCTTTGCCGCCATATCCGTCGTGACGATGGTCTTGACAAAAACAGGGTCCTTCGGCATCGTGCCGTGCTTTGTGCGCTGTGCGCAGAGATAGTCGAGCAGCAGCACGCCCATCTCATTGCCGGAGATGAGCACATAGTCATCCCCATCCCGCACGGCGGCGCCGACGCGGTCACAGTCCGGGTCGGTCGCAAGCATCAGATCGGCCTGACGCTTTTTCGCATAGTCCAGTCCGAGCGCAAGCGCCTCGCGGATCTCCGGGTTCGGATAGGTGCAGGTCGGGAAATTCCCGTCCGGCTTCTCCTGCTCCGGCACGACAAAGATATTCGCATAGCCGCTCTCGGTGAGTGCGCGGAGAACGGGTTTCAGTCCCGATCCGTTGAGCGGCGAATAGACGATCTGCACATTTTTGTCGACCTCTTCGCCGTAGAGAACACTCTGCGCTTTCACCTGTTCGATGAAGTTCGTATAGCAGTCCTCGGGAACAAATTTGATGGTTCCTTCACGCACCGCTTCGTCGAAATCGACCTGTTTGACGTCGGTGAAGATATCAAGCTTCCGGATCTCGGCAAGGACAGCATCCGCCGCCTGCGTCGTCATCTGGCAGCCGTCAGGACCGTAAGCCTTATAGCCGTTATATTTTGCGGGATTGTGCGACGCGGTGATCATCACGCCCGCGGCGCAGTGCAGCTCGCGTGTTGCAAAGGACAGACACGGTACGGGCATAAGCTCCGGATAGATCCATACCTCGATGCCGTTTGCCGCAAGAACGCTCGCCGTAACACGGGCAAAGAGCTCGGATTTCAGCCGCGAGTCACGGCTGACCGCCACGCGCCGCTCACCAGCCGGCGTATTTTTCAGGACATAGTTCGCCAAGCCCTGTGTTGCCTTCGCGACGGTGTATATATTCATACGGTTCGTTCCCGCTCCGAGAACGCCGCGCAGACCGGCCGTGCCGAACACAAGATCGGCACAGAATGCCTGCTCGACCGCATCTTCATCCATTGCGCGAAGCTCCGGGATGAGATCGGGATCGTCCGTCGCACATTTCAGCCAACGTTCATAAGCGGTCTGTATTGCTTGCTGCATTATAGTTCCTCCGTTTTTGATGGGTCAGTTGCTCTTCCACGGCTCGCAGGAGCCGAATTCCAGCACGTCTGCGATTCGTTTGCAGGCGTTTCCGTCTCCGTAGGGGTTGCAGGCGTGGGACATTTTTTCGTATGCCGCGCTGTCTTCCAGAAGCTCCTTAAAGTTGCGATAGATCGTCTCCTCATCCGTTCCGACAAGGCGGAGCGTTCCGGCAGCGACGCCCTCGGGACGCTCGGTCGTATCGCGCATAACCAGCACGGGCTTGCCGTAGGACGGGCATTCTTCCTGAATGCCGCCGGAGTCCGTCAGACACAGGTGGCAGCGTGCCTCAAAGTTATGGCAGTCGAAGACCTCGATCGGCTCGATGATGTGGATCTGATCGCAGCCCCCAAGCTCTTCGTCCGCAGCCTGCCGCACGACGGGATTCATATGGATCGGATAGACCGCGCGGCATTCCGGATGCTCATTGAGCACGCGGCGGATCGCACGGAACATATGATGCATCGGCTCGCCGAGGTTCTCGCGGCGGTGCGCCGTGATGAAGATCAGCTTTCCGTCGCCTACCCAATCCAGCTCCGGGTGCGTGTAGTCCGGGCGCACCGTGTGCTGCATCGCATCGATGACCGTATTGCCCGTAACGAAGATCGTCGCGGGGTCCTTGCCCTCGCGCAGAAGATTCTCCGCGGCGAGCTGCGTCGGCGCAAAGTTAAACTTGCTGACGATACCGACCGCCTGACGGTTGAATTCCTCGGGATAGGGACTGTAGATGTTGTAGGTGCGCAGACCCGCTTCGACGTGACCGACGGGGATCTGCAGATAGAAGCAGGCAAGCGCAGTTACAAAGGTCGTGCTCGTATCTCCGTGGACCAGAACAACATCGGGCTTGACCTCTTCAAGGACAGCTTTGACACCGCCGAGGATGTTCGTCGTGATGTCAAACAACGTCTGTTTGTCCTTCATAATATTCAGATCGTAGTCCGGCACAACGCCGAAGGTAGACAGGACCTGATCGAGCATCTGACGATGCTGTGCCGTGACGCAGACGATCGTCTGCAGACCTTTTCTTTTTTTCAGCTCGTTGACCAGCGGGCACATTTTGATTGCTTCCGGACGTGTGCCGAAAACCAGCATAATCTTTTTCATAAACGCTCTCCTGTCAGATGTGGTACACTCCGGGAAGGTCGCAGATGTTGTGGCAGTCCAGCACGATCTTGCCGGAGAGCTTTTCCATCTGCTCTTTAATTTCATTGTGTTTGACCATGATCACGACGAGATCAACGTCCGCAAGGAACTTGTCCAGATCGTGATACTGATTTGCAACAACATCCTTCGTGATGAACGGATCGTAGACCTTGAGTTCGGGCGCGAGGTGCCGTTTCTGGCTCTCCAGCAGCTGGAGCGTCGGCGAATCGCGCATATCGTCCACGTTTTCCTTGTAGGAGAGTCCGTAGAGTCCGACGCGGGAAATGTCGGTCTTGCCGTTTTCCCTCATAATTTCGTAGATTCTGTTGAGCACAAAATCCGGCATACCGTCGTTGGTCTTCATCGATTCATCGATGACCTTTGCCAGCGAGGGATAATCGCCCACGAGGAACCACGGATCGACGGAAATACAGTGTCCGCCCACGCCGGGACCGGGCTGCAGAATATTGACACGGGGATGCATATTGCAGATGCGGATGATCTCGTACACATCCATATCGTCGTGACGGCAGATCTTCGCCAGCTCATTCGCAAACGCAATGTTGACCGCGCGGAAGGTGTTTTCCACGACCTTGGTCATCTCAGCGGTCTTGATGTCCGTCACAACGATCTCACCCTCGCAGAACGAGGCGTAGAGCTTGGCGATCTCTTCACCGATCGCACGGTCGTCCGCACCGATGGTGCGGTTGTTGTGCAGCAGCTCGTAGACCATATTGCCGGGGATGATGCGCTCCGGCGCGTGGATAAGATGGATATCTTCGCCGATCTTGAACCCGTTCTCTTCGATCACGGGTCGCACGTATTTTTCGATCATCCCCGGAGAGACCGTCGACTCAATGACGACCTTCGCGCCCTTCGGGCAGACCTTCATCACATCGCGGACGGCAGAGACCACATAGCAGGCGTCGACCTTTTTGCTGAATTTATCATAGGGCGTGGGAACGGACACGATGTAGGTATCCGTCACCTGATACTCCGTCGTAAAACGGATGCCTGCCTTCATCGCGTCGGCAAACAGCTCTTCCAGGCCATTTTCCTTAAAGGTCGTCTTGCCCGCGTTCAGCGTGGCAACGAGTTCCTTGTTGTAGTCCGTTCCGATGACCTCAACGCCGTGCGACGCCATCATCAGAGCCGTGGGAAGGCCGATATA
>JAFVWG010000146.1 GCA_017501805.1 Oscillospiraceae bacterium | reverse complement strand
GAAAAGAAAGATAACCTCCCTGATTATGGGAATAGCAATAGGAATCATCCTCACGGCGCTGATTATGAGCGCAGGCGGAACTGCAGCATCGGACAAAGCAGACCTTCAGACCCCGAACGTCGACCTGGTGCTGGCGCCGGATAACGGCAACACAGGAACCGGCGACTACGAGATCACCCACCTGGTCTACAAGACCGAAACCGAGCAGCCATTCTTCACACCGAACGAAGACGACGTCGAAATGCTCGCCAAGACGATCTGGGGCGAGGCTCGCGGAGTGGAATCCATCACAGAGAAGGCGGCGGTCGCCTGGTGCATACTTAACCGAGTGGACGCCAAAGGATACGCCTGCGGCGGCGACATCGAATACGTCCTGACCTTCCCCGGACAATTCGTAGGATACGATGAAGACAACCCGGCAACAACCGAATGCAAGAAAATAGCGGCAGACGTCCTGGCACGATGGGCAGCCGAAAAGGCAGGCATCGAAGACGTGGGTAGAGTGCTGCCGAAAGAATACACCTACTTCACCGGCGACGGTGAGCGGAACTATTTCACAGACGAATGGAAGGGCGGCAACACCTGGGACTGGAGCCTTCCTTCACCATACGAAAACTGAAAGGAGGAGAACTGATGAAATTCTACGAATGCCCCGACTGCGGAGCCAACCTCGACCACGGCGAGATTTGCGACTGCAGATCAAACGAACCAACCCCGCAACCCACACCACCTGACCAGCCGACACCCGAACCGGCACCGCAAAGAAAGGAGCGAATGATCGCATGAAATTATTGAAACTCACCCTGAACAATTTCCAGGGCATCAAGAGCCTGGAATTCGACTTTGACGGCGGAAAGAGCGCCAGCATTTACGGAGACAACGCCACCGGCAAGACGACGGTCTACAACGCCATCACCTGGCTGCTTTTCGATAAAGCCAGCACGGCCGCGAAGAACTTCACACCGAAAACCAAAGGACCGGACGGAGACCTTCACAACCTGGAGCACAGCTCGGAGGGCGTCTTTGAGATGGACAACGGCAGGATCGTAACCCTGAAGAAGATCTTCAGAGAGGTGTACAAGAAGAAGCGTGGCAGCGCACACGAAGAATTCGATGGACACACCGTCGAGTATTCGGTGGACGGCGTACCGGTCAAAGAGAAGGAATTCACCGCAACCGTCCTCGGCTTTTGTGGAGGCGACCAGGAGAAGCCGAAGATGCTCACGATGCCCGACTACTTCCCGGAGCAGCTCGCATGGGACACCCGACGCAAGATCCTCCTGGAGATTTGCGGAGACATCAGCGACGACGAAATCATCGCCGGCAACAAGGAGCTGAAAGAACTCCCCGACTTCCTCCGAATGCCCGGCACCGCAGAACAGTACCACACCCCCGAAGAATACCGAAAGGTAGCCTCCGCAAAGAAGGCAGACATCAACAAGCAGCTCGAAGGTATCCCCGCCAGAATCGACGAAGCCGAGAGAGCGATCCCGGACACCGCAGGACTTGACGCCGAGGAAATCGACCGCAACATCGCGGCGCTTTCAAAGAAACTCGACGACCTGGCGATCGAGAAGGCAAACGCAGCCACCGGCGGTACCGCCACAGCGGAACTTCAGAAGAAGGTCGCAGAGCTCAAGACTGAAATCGCGGAAGGCAGAGCCGCCCACACCAAGCGCCAGAACGATATGACGGCAGACATCGACGCCGACATCCTTCTCGCCAAGAGAGAGGCATCGGAAGCCAGACGCACGGTCGAGGACATCGAGGAAGACATCCGAAGAGCCGAAGCGCAGCTCAAGCACCTGCGCGACCTCCGCACACAGCTGCTCGCGGACTACGACCGCATCAGCAAGGAAACGTGGGACGAAAGCCAGTCGGTATGCCCGACCTGCCACCAGAGCCTCCCTGCAGATCAGATCGAGAAGATGCGCGAGGAATTCAACCTCCGCAAGAGCAAAAAACTGGAGGACATCAACCAGCGCGGAAAAACCGAGGCAAGCAAGACGGCGATCGCCGAGCTGGAAACCAAAATCGCAACCCTGACCGCCTCCCTGGAGGAAGCCAAGCAGAAAAAGGCAGACGCCGAAGCGAAGGTCGCAGACCTGGAAGCCAAGCGCCCGGTACCTACGGTTTACGAGACAACCGCTCAATACCTCGCCCTGACCGCCCAGATTGCCGAAATTGAGGAGAAAATCGCTGACGAAGGAAAATGCACGACCGAAGCAGTCAGCGCCGTAGAAGCCAAAATTCGCGCCACAAAGGACGCCATCCGCGAGGAGCAGGACAAACAGATGCAGCTGACGATGGCAGAAAATCAGCGCCGCCGCATTGCCGAACTGGAGCGCCAGGAAGAACGCCTCTCCGGAGAGTACGAAGAAATCGAAAAAGGTCTCTACCTTTGCGACCTTTTCACAAAGGCAAAGGTAGCCGCCCTCACCGACAGAATCAACGGCAAATTCCAGAGCGTCCGCTTCCGCCTCTTCCAGGAGCAGCTAAACGGCGGACTCAAAGAAGACTGCGAGGTAATGATACCGGCAGCCGACGGCAGAATGGTACCGTACACCTTCGCCAACAACGCGGCGAGAATCAACGCGGGACTGGAGATCATCGGAACCCTTTCGGAGCACTGGGGACTCAAGATGCCGGTCTTCATTGACAACGCCGAGAGCGTGACACACCTCACCCAGACCAGCACACAAACAATCCGCCTGGTGGTAAGCGAGGCAGACAAGAAGCTCCGCATGGAGGTGGAGCACGGTGCTGATATTCCCGATTAAGAAGACCTGGTTCGACATGATCGACAAGGGCATCAAGAAGGAAGAGTACCGAGGAGACACACCGTACTACCGGTCGAGGCTTGAGCCTTTTCTGGGAGAAGAGATAGAATGCAATCTCCGAAACGGATACTCCTCGACTTCACCCACCCTCAAGATCAGAGCCAGGGTAGAAAAAGGAACCGGCAACCCAGACTGGGGCGCCGAACCCGGCGAGGTTTACTACAAGCTGGTAATTCTCGACAAAGAGAGAATCGAGCCGGAGACATTCATCATCAAAGCCAGACGCTGCAAACGGTGCGGCGGACTGCTCACCAGCAAGCAGGCGGTCGAGGATGGATACGGACACGTCTGCAAGATGAAAACCAAAGCGGAAATCGAAGCCGCGACACCAGACCCTAATCAACTAACGCTCTTCGACACCTTCGAGAGCGAAGAATAAAAAACAAATTGGAGGATTTAACTATGGCAACAACAGCAAAGAAGAACGAACTCACCCCGACCCAGGGCGCCGAGCTGGCACCCCAGAAGACGGAGCAACTCGCAACCAGCGAGAAATTCACGAACAAGGTTCTGATGGAATTCGGAGGCAGCGTCGCCGGCGCGATGCAGGTAACCGACTACCAGAGGACACTCATCCAGGGATACTTCATCGTAATCGACCGCGCCCTCAAGGCAGCCGAAGAAGAACGTATCCGCAAGAACGAGAACAACAAGAACCACGACTACGACAACACCCTGCCGATCAACTGGAACACGGTCAACCTGAACGACCTCGCCCTCGACCTGGTTCACTACGCGAGAATGGGACTGGACATGACGCAGGACAATATGCTCTTCCCGATCCCTTACAAGAACAACAAGCGCAACATTTACGACGTCACCCTCATGGAAGGCTACAACGGAATCCGATACATCGCCGAGAAGTACGCGGTAGAGGTTCCGACGGCGGTCACCATCGAGGTAGTATACAGCACCGACAACTTCCGCCCCATTAAGAAAGGCAAAGATAACCGCGTGGAAAATTACGAATTCGAGATCACGAACGCCTTCGACAGAGGCACGATCGTCGGCGGCTTCGCTTACCTGGAATTCACGGATCCCACCAAAAACGAGCTCATCATCATGTCGATGAAGGATATCGAGAAGCGCAAGCCAAAATACGCCAGCGCGAACTTCTGGGGCGGCAAGCAGAAGGTATGGGAGAACGGCAAGCAGATCGAAGTCGAGACCGAAGGCTGGCTCGACGAAATGGTACGCAAGACCATCATCCGCGAAGCCTTCAGCGCAAAGCACCTGCCAAGAGACCCAAAGAAGGTAGACGACAGCTACCAGTACATGAAGATGCGCGAGGCGAGATACGCCGAAATCGAAGCGCAGGCGGAAATTGCTGCCAACGCCAACGCAACGCTCATCGACACCACGCCGGCACCCGCCGCCCTTCCTGAAGGAATGACGGTAGACACCGGCTCCGGGGAGGTAATCGACGCCGGATCGGCAGCACCGGCGGACGGAAGCGGACCCGACTTCTGATGGAGATAACGGTCATCGCGTCCGGCAGCACCGGCAACGCCTATCGAATCAGCGATGGGCAGACCGCCGTCCTGCTGGACGCGGGAATCCCGCTCAAGGTTATTCAGAGAGCGCTCAACTTCCGGGTGCGTGACCTTTCAGGCTGCCTGATTACACACGCCCACGGAGACCACGTAAAAGCCGCAGGAGACCTCGCAAAAGCAGGGGTAAACATTTACACCAGCCAGGGCACGATCGACGCCTGCAGGCTTTCAGGGCACCGGATAAAGGCGGTCAGAGCACTCGAAGAATTCCAGGTCGGCACGTTCGCGGTGCTGCCATTCGACGTACAGCACGACGCACCGGATCCCCTGGGATTTCTGATAACTTCAAGAACCACCGGCGAAAAGCTCCTATATTTCACCGACACCTACTACATCAAGTACCGCTTCGAAGGACTGACCCACATCATGGGCGAGTGCAACTACTCGATGGACATCATCGAGCAGAGCGTCCGGAACGGATACATACCACCGGAACTCGTACCCAGACTGGTCAAGAGCCACATGAGCCTGGAGCATTTCACCGACCTACTAAAAGCAAACGACCTACGACACGTCAAGCAAATATACCTGCTGCATTTGAGCAACAACAACAGCGACGCCGACCGCTTCAAAGAGGCGGTACAACGACTGACCGGAACGGAGGTATATGTATGCTGAAGAAAGGAGGAAACGAGAGTGGCAAGAACCCGAAACATAAAGCCTGCGTTCTTTGACAACGACGTTCTCGGAGGACTGGAACCGTTGACGCGCCTGCTTTTCATCGGACTGTGGTGCATTGCCGACCGAGAAGGACGCCTGGAAGACAGACCCCGCAAGATCAAAAAGACGCTCCTCGGATACGACGACGTCAACACCGAGGAAACCAGCGGAATGCTTCAGCAGCTCGCGGACAACGGCTTCATCATCAGATACACGGTCGAAGAGGACGACTACATCCAGATCGTCAACTTCGCCAAGCATCAGAACCCGCACATGAAGGAGAAGGACAGCGAGATCCCTCCGCCCCCTGGTTTTATCGCTGAAACATCAGGAAGGAACGCTACAAGCACCAGACAAGCACGGTGCAAGAACGAGGAAAAAGGCGAAGAAAAGCCACCCGCAACACCGCCGGAGGACGATCCGGAAGCAAAACCTGGTCTGCAGGAGATGAGGTTCAACCAATTCTGGGAAGCCTACCCGAACAAGAAGGCGAAAAAGGATGCCCAGAAGGCGTGGACAAAACTCAAGCCGACCGCCGTCCTTTTCGAGAAGATCATGACGGCAATCAGAATCGCCAAAGAGAGCGTGGAATGGACAAAGGAGAACGGACGCTTCATCCCTTACCCTGCGACCTGGCTCAACGGCGGACGGTGGGACGATGAGCTCACAGAAGCGACAACGACCACCGGGCACACAAACAAAAACGGCACCGACACGATGGGAGTGCTCGGAAGCATTATTCAAGACGAAGAAGGAGGTGGATACGGTGACACGATCTGACGCAGCGAAGCTCATGGGCATTATAGTCCTGGCATACCCGAACTACGACAAATTCAAAGACGAAAACCAGGTCAAGGCAACCGTAGACCTCTGGGCGACGATGTTCTCGGAGGACGACGCCGGGATCGTTGGACTGGCGGTGAAGAAACACATCGCCACAAATAAGTGGCCGCCCTCGGTGGCAGAACTCCGCGAGCTTATGCTTGAGATGACGGCGCCCGACCTTATAGCGCCCGACCAGGCGTGGCTGGCGGTATCGGACTTTATAAAGCTGCACGGCGAGCACCTGCACGTCGAGGAAAGAGACTGCCTCCCTCCGCTCATAGCCAGAGCGGTCGAGAGCATCGGATACCACAACCTCTACGAAATGAACTGCGGATCCTACAGAGGAAGCAAGCCGGGAATGGCGAGAACCGCATTCATGAGCCTTTATGAGCAACTCTATGAAAGAGAGCGCAACCGCGCAATGACACCTGGATACGTAACCAGGCAGATCGACAGCGCAGCTGGGCACCTTTCCACCGGCGAGAGAGCCAGGCTGGAGGAAATCCACCAGCGCCGCGTCGAGAAGGAAGAGTCAGACAGAGCACTATGGTACGGAATGGAGGAGCGGAATCGCCTCGCAATCAAACAGAGACTACAGCTGGCAGGAGGAACGGAGTAATGGACAGAATCATAATCGGAGACGCCCTGGAACGCCTGCGCGAGCTTCCTGACGAAATCGCCGACGTTTGCGTAACCTCCCCGCCTTATTACGGACTGCGCGACTACGGCGTGGATGGTCAGGTAGGACTGGAGAAAACCCCGGAGGAATACATCGACCGCCTCGTTCAGATATTCAGAGAGGTGCGCCGAACCCTCAAGAGGGACGGAACCCTCTGGATCGTCATAGCAGACAGCTACGCCGGATCCGGAAGAGGTATCAGCAAGAAGACTGGCATCAAGAACAAAGACCTCATCGGCATACCCTGGATGCTTGCTTTCGCCCTTCGCACCGACGGCTGGTATTTGAGGAGCGACATCATCTGGAACAAGCCGAACGTCATGCCAGAGAGCGTGAAAGACCGATGCACAAAATGCTACGAGCACGTATTCATGCTGGCGAAATCGAAGACCTACCACTTCGACAGCGAAGCCGTCCTCGTGCCGGCACAATACGACGGCAGAAAAGAAACCATCAACAAAGGCAGCTCGAAGTACGCCGACAAGATCGTACCGGGCAAGACGCCCCAGTCGCAGCACATGGCAGGAAAGCCACACCAGCGCTGGAGGTTCAAAGACGGCAAGCCGGTGAAGAACCGACGCGACGTCTGGACGGTGAGCACCAGACCGTACAAAGGCGCCCACTTCGCAACCTTCCCACCGGAGCTCATAGAACCGTGCATCCTCGCCGGAAGCAGACCAGGCGGAACCGTGCTCGATCCTTTCATCGGAAGCGGCACGACCGCAGAAGTCGCCCACCGGCTCGGAAGAGAGTGTATCGGAATCGAACTCAACCCAGGCTACGAAGAATTCATACGGCAAAGAGCGGGTGCAGAGTAATGGGATCAGGAACGAACTGGACACAACAAGAACTGGACTACCTCGAAAACAGCTGGGGACAGACCTCGATCCCGGCGATAGCAAAACACCTGGGCAGAAGCGTAAACGCGGTAAAGCTCAAGGCAGGACGTCGAGGACTGGGACGCCACATTCACAGCGGCGTCAGAATCACCCTCCTGCAGTTTTGCGACGCGATCGGCAAGAGGAACAGCTACGGCTGGATAAAAGACCGATGGGTGCGCCTCGGACTTCCGGTGCATTATCAGAAGAGCGTGACGAAGCGCTTCGCAATGATAGACATCGACGAATTCTGGGTATGGGCGGAACAGCACAAAGACCTGATCGACTTTGACGCCTTCGTCGAGGGAACCTTCGGAGAAGAGCCGGAATGGGTAAAGGAAGCACGACACGCCTCCTGGCTCGCCAAGATGAAGAAGACACCCTGGACACCGGCGGAAGATAAAACCCTCGCCGATCTGCTGAAGCGATACCAATACACCTACAACGACCTCTGCACGTTGCTAAACCGCACCGAAGGAGCCATCAAGAGAAGAATTATCACCCTGGGGCTCATCGAAAGACCGGTACGGAATTACGACCGGCAATGGCAAGACGACGAAATCGAGACACTTCTCACGATGAGAGCCGCCGGGCATTGCTGGGAAGAGATAGGCAGAGCGCTGAAGCGTTCAGGCAGCGCGGTGCGCGGGAAGTACGAACGCCTTCAGAACCCCGAATACTGCAAGCGATACTACCGCAGACAGCGGGAGGCACTTCAAGAGTATTTTCAGAAAGACCAATGCATCCACTACATCAAAACCGAAGGGTGCGAGCTTTGCAAAACCGACTGCGACAGCTGCACTCATTTCATAAGACGCCGACCCGGAGAGGCGGCGAGAACCGGCTGGACTTCCATCAGGGACATCACGCCGGAGCAAATGCTTATAAACCGACAAGGAGGACAAAACAATGGCAAAGAAGAACTGCCGCATGACTGACGAAGAGAGAGCCATGCACGACCGCGCGGTCAGAATTCGCAAAATGACCGACCAGCAGATCTGCGAATTCGTAGACCGGCAGCACAGCGTCGGAATCGACGAAGGCATCAGACTGGCGCAGGAGAGCGCCGAGAAGACCAGAGACGACGCCGCGCTCATCAATAAATTCATCGACTACCTCGAAAACAAAAAAGGATCCGGCAACGGCATCGGCGGCGGTACCGTCTACCGTCTCCGCAAGGAGGTAGCCAACGCCGTAGCGGACGGAATCATCGGAGGCATAGCATGAGCGTCCGAATATACGTAAAAGACAACACAGACGGCAAGGTTCACGAATACGGAACCAACCCGCACGACTCCCTGGTGCTGCAGGAGGACGGAAGCCTCCACTACGAGAACCTCCAGAGCTGCACCGGCACCAAGTACCCGGAGGAAGGATACTCCTTCTGCACGGTAAGCGGCAAGCCTCCAGAGGACACCGACGGAGAGCGAATCGTCGACATCGGCGGAGACCGCACCGGCGTGAACTGCCACAGATGCAGATACCGCAAGCGCCATCAGAAGTGCAGCTGCTGCCGAAGGAACCCAAACCTGAAGGACAACTTCGCGCTTGATCCTAAAGCCATCGACGCCGCCAGGAAGGCGGTGCTGAAATGAGAAGAATCTACCAACATACCCAGGCGAACCGAGGGAAACCCTTCGAGGACTTCCTGAAATTCGTCCACCAGAGATACCAGAGCGCAGGAATCGCCTGCGTCCACAAAGTACCGACGGAATTCATCCCGATACGAAACGCAGCCGGCGCCGTTTGCAACTGCAAGGTCGAAGAAAAGAGCTGCGTGGACTACCTCGGAAGATACAAGAGCGTCCCGGTCGCCATCGAGGCAAAGCACGAAGAAGGCGCCAGAATCGACTTCAGCCGCGTAGAACCCCATCAGGCGGACTACATGGACGACTACACCAAAGACCCCGGAGCGGTCGGCATCGTGATCGTGAGCTTCGGACTGCGCCGCTTCTTTGCGGTACCGTGGGAATTTTGGAGAGAAGCCAGAGACGCCTGGCAGAAAAAGAAAGACCCCAAAGCGCGAAAATGTGAGCAGCGCACCGTAAGAGCTCACGGCTGGGAATGGACGACGCCAGGCATGGCGAGCGCCTCCCCGGACCAATTTCACCCCGCCTGGGAGATAAAGACCGGCGGAGCTTCAGGTCTCCCTTACTTGGAGATCATAGAACGCATGAAAGGAGGAGCACCGGAATGAAAATCGCACTTCAGATCGTCCTGATGATATTCATGGTCTTATACCTCGGCGGCGGAATCGGCGCCAAGAAGACCGAAGAGCGCATCTTCAACCTCGTGGCAGCAGGACTGCTCATAGCCGCGCTTATTGCAACCATCGCCGTGCTTTGAAAGGAGGAACCCCAATGGCAGAACCAAGCGAAGACAGAGTGGTGCGAGCTTTCGATCGGGCGAGGCTTGCAAAACAGACCAAGATGCCTCTGATAGTGGTTTACAATAACCCGGAGGACTACCCGAACAAATACGTCGCCAGAGTATGGGACGTCAACAGACCCACCGCCCTCGTGGCGGTAGCCGACACGCTGGAGGAGATCAGAGAAGCAATCCCCCAGGATATGTACAACATCGGACGGACACCGCAGGACGACCCCTGCATCGTGGAAGTCTGGCTTTAATAATTCAATTACGGAGGTATGAACCATGAAGAATCAGAACAAAAGAAAGACCAGAACCGCCAGCATCATCAAGCGCATCAAAGCGAAGCTCCGCGCCCTCGGCGGCAAGACCGCAGGCAAGCCGACCGGCTTCTACCCTCGCAAGCTCGCTCGCAGCGTAGCAAAGGCGAACATGAGAAGAGCCGGAGTGCAGCACGTCAACCGCAACTTCGCCTTAAACTGGCGCAACTGGGTGAGATAAGGAGGACGCGTCATGAGATTATTCAGCACCGAACAGGTCAGCAAGTACCACCCGGACAAATACGCAGACCAGATCAGCGACGCCGTCCTGGACGCCTGCCTCCGCAGGGATAAAAACAGCCGCGTAGCCTGCGAAACAATGGTCAAGGGCAACACGGTAATCCTTGCCGGCGAAATCACCACCAGAGCCGAGATAAACTACGCCGAAATCGTAACCGGCGTAGCCAAGAAACTCGGCTACCAGGTAGACAACATCCTGACCTACATACAGACCCAGTCCCCGGAGATAGCCGGAGGCATCGGAGACGGCGACGAACTCGGCGCCGGCGACCAGGGAATGATGTACGGATACGCCTGCAGCGAGACCGAGAGCCGTCTGCCCTTCGGATTTGACCTCGCCAACAGAATCATCGCCGCCATTGAGAAGGACGTGGAGACCAACCCCGACACCGTATTCAAAGGCGACGCCAAGTGCCAGGTTACCGTCGACCTCGACGCAGAGCCGAACATGGACAGCGTGAAGACCATCCTCGTGAGCGCCTGCCACAAAGACAACGTCACGCTGGAGGCGACGCAATACGCCATCCACGAAATCCTCTGGGAATGCGGCGTGGATACGAAGAAGGTCGTGGTTATAGCAAACCCCGCAGGATCCTGGACGATCGGTGGACCCACAGCTGACTGCGGACTCACCGGCAGAAAAATCGTCTGCGACCAGTACGGCGGATACTGCCCGGTCGGAGGCGGAGCCTTCTCCGGAAAAGACCCTTCGAAGGTTGACCGCAGCGGCGCCTATATGGCACGAAAGATCGCCTGCGACATTCTCCAAAAGACCCCTGGTCTTAATCGATGCGAAGTGCAAATCGCATACGCAATAGGATGGAAGGAGCCGATGAGCGTAAACGTCAAAACAGACGCAGCAAGCGGAACGTTTGACGCCAACGCGGCGGAATGGATCCGTGAGAACTACGATCTCTCGCCTGCAGGAATCATCAAAGAGCTGAACCTCCTCGAAGAGAACTACGAGAAACTGGCGGAAGGCTGCCACTTCAGGATGCGATCCAATGGCTAAAACAGAACTAACCAAAGCGATCGAGGAAGCCATTCTCAACTGGCACCCGGCGGAGATAGGCGGCATCAAGATAAACAAATTCAGAGGCGAGCACACGGCGCTGGAGGTTCCCGCAGAATGCGGGACCACAGCCGCCGGCATAGTGGACGCCGTCCGGATTTCCGAATACTTCGGAGACATTGAGCTGACGCACGTCTGCCGCCCGGCGTTCTGGCGCAAGGAAGGCATCAGAGCCACCATCGAATGCCCGAAGGGCAAAGACATGACCGGCAAGCTCGAAGAGGAATGCGACCAGGCGACCTGCAGGTGGAACGGACTCAAGAAGCGAGGCGCCCCGAAGATCCTGCTGACGTGCTTCGAGATAAAGGTAACGAAGAGCGACTTCAAGAGCCAGCACGGTCACAACTTCATCGGAAACCAGAACTACTACGTCGTGCCGAGCGAATTATACCCGGAGATCGAGAGCCTGGTGCCTGAAGGCGTCGGCGTCCTGGTTTACCTTCACAAAGGGATGTACGTCGGACTCCGAACCAAGCGCCGTGCCGAATTCAGACCAATGACCGACGAAGACCAGAAATGGCTCCTCCTTTCCGTCCTGAAGAGGATCCGCGACATGGACTATAAGAAGTACCAGGAATGGCTCCAAAGAGCCACCAAACCCACGGAATGGGGACCGTAACGTGCATAAAACCCCGAAATATGATCGTTAGAGGAGGAACCGAACAGATGAACTTCTTGATTGAATCACAACGAATCACAGCAAAATGCCCGGTGTGCGGAAAGGAAAACCCGCCCACCAAAGTGGAACTCATGCAAAATACCGGCGGAAGCGACATCGCGATCAGAGCAACATACCGCTGCCTCATCATGCCAGACCAACAGCAAGAGGAATGCGAGACAGAATATAATATCGAAATCACCGGAAGAACAGCAAGACGGTACCTCGAAACAAAACTACCACCAAAGGAGGAACCCGCCAATGATGAAAAAGACCAAAATTGACTGGTGCGACTTCACATGGAACCCAGTCACCGGCTGCCGACACACGTGCGAATATTGCTACGCACGAAGGCTCGCGCAGCGCTTCTGCGGAGACGTCAGACTGAACAAGTCCAGCGACCAGCTGCAGCTTGACGCACCCAGAGGCATATACACCCTGAAAGCACCGTTCCTGAACGAGGACGGCACCCTCACAACACACTACCCCGCAGGCTTCGAGCCTACGCTTCACGAATACCGCCTGGACATGGTGGCGCAGAAGAAAAAGCCGGCGAACATTTTCGTCTGCAGCATGGCTGACCTATTCGGAGAATGGGTACCCACCGAATGGATCACCCGCGTATTTGACGCCTGCAAGGCGGCGCCCTGGCACAATTACCTCTTCCTGACAAAGAACCCGCAGCGCTACTGCGAACTCGCAAACGCCGGGATCCTTCCGAAGGAGAAGAACTTCTGGTACGGCACCAGCGTAACCACCAAAGGGGCGCCATTCTTCAACGGCAGCGTAACCTATAACGCATTTTTGAGCATCGAACCCCTTCATGGACACCTCGAAGCTGGCATCGGCAGCTTCGGAGGGGTACGGTGGATAATCGTCGGCGCCGAAACCGGAAACCGCCGAGACAAGGCAAAGCCGCAGCGCGAATGGATCGAGAACATCATCGAGACCGCAGCGCTCACCCACGCGGCCGTGCTTCTGAAGGACAGCGCAGAGATGCGCGAGGTCTGGGGAGATGACCTGCGCCAGGAATTCCCTCCGGAGCTTCAGCGCCCGGCGGAAAGACCACTACCCAGATGTGAGAAGTGCCGCTTCTGCGAGACGAAAGTCCAGGGCAACCGTGGCAAGACCCGCGCGTGCGAAATCGGATGGAGCACCGACCCGCAATACGACGATCGGCACGAACCGAGACACATCCCGGCGCATTACGCAAAGCAGTCGCCCCTCTGGTGCCCCTTGCGAAAGGAGGACTGCCCGTATGAAGCCGACGATTGAATTCTGCGGTAACTGCGGAATCGGAGCGCTAAACCACCGAACCGCACCCGGCGCCTGCGACTATTACTCGCCCGGCACAAAGAAACGATGCAACAGCTGGACAAAGGCACACTTCATCAAGAGAGAGCGCGTCGTTTACATCTGCAGTCCCCTGCGAGGAGACATCGAGGGCAACCTACGGCGAGCAGCGGCATACAGCCGCGCCGCCGTGGAATCCCACGCAATACCCATAACCCCGCACCTTTTCTTTGCGAGCTTCCTCGACGACACCAAGCGCACCGACCGAGCCGTCGGAATGGCAATGGGAATCGAGCTCTTGAAGAAGTGCGACGAACTGTGGGTATTCGGAAACCCCAGCGAAGGCATGGCGGCGGAAATAGTCGAAGCCGAACGCCTTCAGATACCAATCATCTACGTACCGGAAGAAACGGTGCGAGAGCTTAACGAAAGGAGCAACAGCAATGGCTGATATAAACGTAAACATTTACACCGGAAGAATCGGAACCGACATCGAGCTGAAAATGACCGCAGGCGCTAACCCGGTAGCGGTCGCAACCTTCCCTCTGGCGGTAGAAAGACCGAAGGCAAAGGATGCAGAGCACGGAGAGACCGACTGGCTCGACATGGTAGCCTGGAGAGGCACCGCAGAATTCTGCAGCAAATATCTCGGAAAGGGACGCAAGGTAACCGTCCAGGCGGTCACCCGGACCCGCACCTGGGAAGAAAAAGACACCGGAAAGAAACGCAAAGCCGTAGAATTCCACATCACCGAAATCAAACCAGCTGACGCCAAGCCGCAGAGCAACGACGCCGGCGCATTCCAGGGATACACCGCCCCGCCTGAAGACTTCGAGGAAATCAGCGGCGATGAAAGCCTGCCATTCTAAAGGAGGACGAACCAGATGGAAATCAGAGAAGTAACCAACGAAGAGGTCGCGAAGATCATCGTTGACCGAGAGCCGAGAGGATTATTCTACCAAAAAGACGGCGACGTTTACGTCGGTATTGATAACACCACCGGAGAGGCGTGGACTGAAGACTTCCCGAACCTCGAAGAATGCCTCGCATGGTTGAAAGGAGGAGAACGTCATGGACAGTAAATCAAGCATGGGAGTCGTAGCAGCAGGCTATGCGGCGGTCGGGGCGAGGGTGCTGGAAGTCGCCACCGCTCGCGGAATCGAAATCGGCATCAGAGCGGCGATGGACTACCTGGCAGAGGAAAAAGAAAAAGCAAGGAAGAGCCGATACGACCGCAGACTACGAAACACCCGCCTGCTCCTGAAGAATTATCGCTCCTTCAAGAGACACGCCCAGGGCGCCATCTTTAACGCCAAGCAGGCAAAGGAGAACGCGATCGACATCCTGGACGGACTGGACGACGGAATGCTGAACGACAACCTCTACGTCGAAGGCATCAAGAAGAGCCAGCAGCGCACCATCATCATCCTGAACCACGTGGAAGAGATGCTCCGATACTACCGAATCGCCTGCGAGCAGTCAGGCAAGGACGAAGAACTTCGCCGCTACCGCGTCATTATGGCGATGTACATTGACGACGACAAAATGACTGCCCAGGACATAGCGGAAAAAGAGAACATCGAAGCGCGCACTGTTTACAAGGATATCACCAACGCCATAAAGCCTTTGAGTGCCTTAATCTTCGGTATTGACAGCATCAAAATCGAATGAAACCAGCACCATACAAGTACGGTGCAAAATGTGGGCATTTAATCGGCAAAAGAAAAATGATAAAATGATAGCATGGAGGAATTGACAAATGGGCAAAAAGAAGACCAAGAACACCTTCATCGGGATAGACTATGAGACCTCCGCTACACCGAAAGCCACCACGGCTGACGGTGTGCCGGTCTTTTGCGCTCACGACGAACTACTCGCCATCGCAAAAGTGATCCCGAACCCGAAAAACCCGAACCAGCACAGCGACGATCAGATCGCCCTGCTGGGCAACATCATCGAGGCAAACGGCTGGAGACAGCCGATAACCATCAGCAAGCGCAGCGGCTTTATAGTGAAAGGTCACGGACGCCTCGCTTCCGCCATTAAGAAAGGCTGGAAGGAAGTCCCTATCGACTGGCAGGAATACGCCAGCGAAGCCGAGGAATGGGCAGACCTTATCGCAGACAACCGCCTGGCGGAACTTTCCACGATCGACAACACGAAGCTCATCGACATGATCGCAGACCTGGACACCGGAGAGGTGCCGGTCGAGCTTACCGGTTATACCGAGGAAGACATCGCCGCCATCATTGCAGCTTGCGAAGGAGCCGACGACACGGTGGACGATAAAGCCGACGCCGTCGCTCCTGCAGAAAACATCCCCATGACCAAAGCAGGCGACCTCTGGTGCCTGGGTCCGCACCGCCTCATCTGTGGCAGCGCAACCGATGAAAAGACCATCGAGCGACTGATGCAGGGCGAGAAGGCGGACATGGTCAACACAGACCCGCCCTACGGCGTGAGCTACGAAAGCCAGAGCGGCAAATTCGACATGATCCAGAACGACGACCTCACCGGCGACGATCTGATGAAGACGCTCCTCATTCCGG
>JAFVWG010000145.1 GCA_017501805.1 Oscillospiraceae bacterium | reverse complement strand
GCCGCAGCCGCCGCTCGGGATCGGATGTGATGCCCGCGTACAGGCTTCCGCCCTCACAGCGCAGCAGATATACATAGCAGGTCTTTTCTTCCATATCGCTCCCCTGCCTCTGCATTTTTCGTCAGCTTATCATAACACACCCCCGCCCGCTCCGTCAATGCTCTTGCCCGCCGGATCGCACCATCGGATGGGCAAAGCCATAAGGCTTCCCCTTGAGGGGAAGCTGTCAGCGGAGCTGACTGATGAGGTGTTGCAGGTTTGAAAGTTTCCGACGAAACAAACGCCGTCCGGATGATTTCCACCTCATCCACCGCAAGCGGTCCCCCTTCCCCTCAAGGGGAAGGCATATGCCTGCGGCAGCAGTCGATATATTCCGCATCGCGGAATTCGATATACGGCTGCGCCGTTCGATATATCCCGCGTTGCGGGACGCGATATGCGCTGCGGCGCGCAGGGCGCGATGCCCTCATCGCGCCGTTAAAATCACGGAAAGACCGCGAAAAAACGCAAAAACAAACACCGGGCAGCGCCCTGTCGCTGTCCGGTATTACATACAGTTCTTTTTACCCTGCCGCGAGGATCCCGGCTGCAGGTCGAGCAGTGCGTCCGCCGACACCTTGTACAGGCGGCAGAGCGCCGTAAAATGTCGGATCGGCAGCTCATTCGCGCCGCGCTCATAGCGGGCGTACATCGTCTGCGATGTGCCGAGATACGCCGCGACCTGTGCTTGCGTCAGATCGTTGTCCTCGCGCAACGCGCGTAATTTTTCCATCAGCGTCATCCCCGACACCCTCTTTCTCCTCGCCGCTGCGAGACCCGGATGTCTTTATTATTGCATAGTAAAGAGTTTTACTATTGATTTTAGTAAATAAATTTACTAGAATTGTATATAGTTTTGCATACGGAGGGTTTTCTATGAAAAAGAACATTGTTTCTTTCCTGCTCTGCTTTTGCATAGCGGCAAGTCTGCTTTCGGGCATGACGCCTTCTGCCTTTGCGGAAAGCCTTCCCCTTGAGAGGAAGGTGGATGCGGCGCAGCCGCAGACGGATGAGGGGGAATCCATCCCCGCGGTGGAGGATGTTCCCCTTGCCTTCCCCTCTGGGGAAGGTGGCTCGCGCAGCGAGACGGAAGAGGTCTCGGAAAGCCTTCCCCTTGAGGGGAAGGTGGATGCGGCGCAGCCGCAGACGGATGAGGTGGAATCCCTTTCCGCCTCCCCCATCGAAACCGCCCCTGCGGAGGAAGTCACCGCCGAGCTGCAGGCGACCTACTCCGGCGCTTGCGGTGACAATCTGACGTGGGAACTGGACACCACAACCGGCATGCTCACCATCTCCGGCACGGGCGCGATGACGGATTACGACTTCTGCGGCGCTCCTTGGTATAGCTATCGCGACAGCATTAAAAGTCTCACCATCAACGACAGCGTTACAAGCATCGGAATCATGGCGTTCTGTTACTGCAGTAGACTGGTGAGTATCACTCTTCCTGACAGCATCACAAGAATCGGTGTCTGGTCGTTCGCCTATTGTACTAGTCTAACACGCATCACCCTCCCCGATAGTATCACAATTATCGAATCAGAGGCATTTTGGCAAAGCAACTACCTAACCCGTGTTATCTATTGCGGGACGAAAACGCAGTGGAGCAAAATATCGATTGCTGCAGGCAATGATGCGTTGAAAAACGCAGCACGAACATATCATACTCACGAATGGAACATTGAACACGAAATTGAGCTTCCATCCTGCACAGAAGCGGGAAGGAAAATACAAACCTGTACCGGCTGTGAAATAAAAAAAACCATCGAGAAGATATCTGC
>JAFVWG010000144.1 GCA_017501805.1 Oscillospiraceae bacterium | reverse complement strand
GAAGGAGAAATAAGGTTTTCGGAATATGTGAAAAGCGAAGACACCGAGGTGTCTTCGCTTTTTTTGTGGAGATATATGCTCAAATGCTGCGCAAAAAGGCAATAATTTGTGAAATCGTGCTTCGCACGGTGAAATCCAAACAGGTTTGGATGAAATCCTCGCTGTGCTCGGATGAAATTAAATCCGTCTTAATTATCCGCCGCAGGCGATTTCATCTGCGAAGCAGATTTCATACACCGCAGGTGGATTTATCCCGTCGCAAGACGGATTTAGTTGAAAAAAGCACTTGCCGAAGCAAGTGCTTTTTTCTGGTGACCCGTAGGAGAGTCGAACTCCTGTTACCGCCGTGAAAGGGCGGTGTCTTAACCACTTGACCAACGGGCCTGGTAGCGGCAATCTGACTTGAACAGATGACCTACCGGGTATGAACCGGACGCTCTACCAACTGAGCTATGCCGCCATATCATAATGAGGCAAAACGGATTATATCGGATTGCGGCGCTTTTGTCAACTGTTATTTTTGCGCCGTCGGAATATTTCGGCTTATTCCGCGCGCTCGGCAAGCACGCCGTCGCGGAAGCGGGAGACGATGCGGCAGCGGATGACCTGATTGTGCAGACCGAGCTCCGCAAGAAAGACCTTTGCATAGTTTGGCGCGTGACCCGTGAAATATGCGTCCTCCTCCTGCTCGAAGAGCACCTCCTGCACCGTGCCGATGAGGTCGGTCAGATAGCGGTCCTCGCATACGCCGGCGACGGCGATCGCCTCGGCGGCGCGGGCCTGTTTGACGGCGTTCGGGAGCTGTCCCGGCATTTTTGCCGCGACGGTGCCGCTCCTGCGGGAATAGGGGAAAATGTGGCAGACGGCAAAGGCGCATCGGCGCAGAAAATCCAGCGTCTCGCCGAATTCCTCCTCCGTTTCGCCGGGGAAGCCCACGATCACATCCGTCGTTACGGCGCAGCCGGGGAAGCTCTCCCGCAGCAGCCGGACGCTTTCGAGAAAACGCGCGGTGTCGTACTTGCGGTTCATACGGCGCAGGACGGCGTCCGAGCCGCTCTGCAGGCTCAGGTGGAACTGCGGGCAGAGGTTTGCCTTGTCCCTGAGCGCACGGCAGAACTCCTCCGTGACGGTGCGCGGCTCCAGCGAGCCGAGGCGGATGCGCAGATCCGGAACTTCATCGCAGAGCGCCGCGATCAGCGCGCCGAGCGAACGCTCGTCCGCGCGGTCTTTGCCCCACGAGGAGATCTCGATCCCCGTGACGACCAGCTCGCGGTAGCCCTCCCCGCGGCAGCGCCGCGCCTGCGCGAGGACGTCCTCCGCCGAAAGAGAGCGCACGCGTCCGCGGGCAAAGGGAATGATGCAGTAGCTGCAGAAATTGTCGCAGCCGTCCTCGATCTTGAGCATCGCGCGTGTCCGTGCGGCGAGCCCGCCCGCAGGCAGAAGCTCCATCTCACGCGGAGCGGTCAGGTCGGCGATGCTTTCGCGCCGTTTGTGGTCTTCGCAGGACGCGATCACCTGCCGCAGAAACGCAAGACGGTCGGTCGTTCCCGCGATCACATCCACGCCGAGTTCGCGCGCGTCCTCCGGCTTCACCTGCGTATAGCAGCCGCAGACGCCCACGGTCGCATCCGGACGCTCACGCCGTATGCGGCGGATCGATGCGCGGCATTTCTTGTCCGAAACAGCGGTGACGGTGCAGGTGTTTATGACATAGCAATCGCAGGGCTCGTCCCAGCTTCCCAGCTCGTGCCCCTGCTCGCGGATATATTGCTCCATCGCCTGCGTCTCATACTGATTGACTTTGCAGCCGAGGGTGTAGAATGCGAACTTCATATCGATCACCTGCCGAGAACAGTATACACGGAATTTCGGCGCAATGCAAATTTCGCACGCAGAATAATGGATAATTCGCCAAGACCCATTTTGCGTCGTCGCAAAGTACGCTAAGCTTCGGCGCTTTCGAAAAAGCGCCATCCGCCCGCTCCCTTGCTCCTCCTTTCCACAAAAGGTTTGCAACCTTTTGTGGGTACCATCAGCGCCAAAAGAAAACGGT
>JAFVWG010000143.1 GCA_017501805.1 Oscillospiraceae bacterium | reverse complement strand
CAATACGCCCACGGGTTTTTAGTGAATATTGAAGACTTAAGACTTAAGAATGAAGAATTGCGGTGTGCCGTTGGCATGGATTCCCCCTCATCCGTCGCCTGCGGCGACACCTTCCCCTCGAGGGGAAGGCTTTGGGGTAGTGAAGAGTGAATAGGGAATAGTGAAGAGTGAAGAGATGTGGTGTGCCTTGCGGCACAATTGGATGGACAATCCCTCCGTCATTTGCTTCGCAAATGCCACCTCCCTTTACACAAGGGAGGCTTTGGGGGCGGTCAGGTGCGGCGGGGGCTGCGGACGGTGAGGAATGCCTCTGCGACCGACTGCTCGGTTACCGCGCCGCTGTTGAGCAAACTTTCGAGCACGGTACAGCCTGTCTGCGCGTCCCTGCCGAAGAGTCCGTAGTAGGAGAGATAGACCAGACCGCAGCGCGTCAGACCGCCCGGGAAGCTGTCGACTTCGTTCTGCGTAAACACGCCCTTTTCCACGGCGGAGGAAAGCGCCGTTTCATAGGTGAAATCCGTTCCCTCGGCGTAGTGCTGGGCGCGGAGCAGGAACGTGATGTAGTGCTGCGCGGTCACCGGTGCGTCGGGACTGAATTTGTCCGCTGCGGTGCCGTTGGTCAGCCCGTTTGTGTAGGCATAGGCGACATAGGGATGCGCCCAGTGCCCGGCGGGCACATCTGTGAAGGGGATCGTCTGCTTGCAGGCGAGCGCTTCCTTTTCCAGCCCCATCAGGCGCAGGAACATTGTCAGACCCTGTGCGCGGGTGGTCGTGGAAAGCAGTCCGTAGCCCTCGGTCATACCGCGGAAGAGCCCCATCTTCTCCAGCGCCTGTGCAAGCGCACCGAAATCCGTTCCCTCCGAGGGCGCGACGGAATATACGCCGTCCATCCAAAGCTCCGCCGCGGCGCTCTGCACCGTCAGCCCCTGCGAGGCTTCCGCGCCCTGCATATACAGGTGCCGCGCTGTGAGAGAATCGCCTGCGGGTACTGCTTCGGTCACGTCGATGAGCGTCGGCTCTGCGGTGAGCGCTCCGTCATAGAGCATCAGCTTGCACCCGGGATCGGGCAGAAGGCGGTCTCCCTGCTTGAGGACGACAGAGCCCTGCGCGCGGCGTTTTCCGCCGGCGGCATAGCTCACGCGATTCTGCTCTGCAAGCTTTTGGGAGAGTTTGGACAGGGAATCCGCATAGGCGGCGGAGAGCTGCCGCTTCATCCGCGCCTCGCAGTCCGCCATCAGCTTTTTCGCCCAGACCTGCTCCAGATAGGAGACGGACACGGCGGGATCCTCCTGCGAACCGGGTACGGCAAAGGACGGAACAGCCAGCGTGAGACTCAGAACGAGCGCGGTCAGAAGCGCCGTTATTTTCCTGATCGTTTGCATTGACATCACCTGTCTCCATTTTACGGAGAATTGTGCGGATTGTCAATCGGGCGAAGCGGAGAAGAGCTCATCCAGTGAGCCGAAGCGGTAGCCCATATCCTCCCAGCGTGTCAGCAGACTGTCCAAGATCGCGGCGTTGGTCGTGGAGGTCGAGTGGAGCAGCACGACGGCGCCGCCGTGGATGCGCGGGATCAGCTTGGAAAACGCCTCGTCCGCGGTGGGCTGTTTGTCCTGCAGCCAGTCGACATAGGCGAGACTCCAGAAGACCGTGCGGTAGCCGAGCTTCTGCGCCATACGCAGGTTTTCCTCGCTGTAGACGCCCTGCGGCGGACGGTAGTACTTCGGCATTTCGCGCCCTGTGATCTCGCGGAACTGTGATGCGACGGCGTCCAGCTCCTCGCGGAAGGCAGCTTCGTCTGCGATCTTGGACATATCGTAGTGATGCTGTGTGTGGTTGCCGACGATGTGTCCCTCGTCCGCCATACGGCAGACCAGCTCGGGGTTTTTATCCAGATAGTTCCCCACGACGAAGAAGGCCGCAGGGGCGTTGTGCGCCCGAAGCACATCGAGGATCTGCCCGGTGCAGCCGTTTTCGTAGCCCGCGTCGAAGGTGATATAGATCGTATTTCCGTTTGTATCGCCGAGATAGGCGGCGTCGTATTCGGCAAGCTTTTCCGAGGTCGCGCTGCCGACCGGCGGCGCACCCTTGGTCTGAAAGCTCAGACCCCACGCGCCGGTCGCGAGGGTCTGCGGACGGCTCGTCAGGACGGTGAGCAGCGCCAGTACTGCGACAGCGGCGGCGCAGAGTATAACGTGACGGTATTGTTTCCAGATGGACATGGCATAACCTCCCGATGCAGTGTATGGCGCGGGCGGTTTTTTTATGGCTGCGGAAAGAAAAAACGGGAAGATGCCTTCAGGCATCTTCCCGTTCTCGATGAAATGTTACGCAAGGGTGGCTGCCATAACAGCCTTGATGGTGTGCATACGGTTTTCCGCTTCGTCAAAGACGATGGACGCGGGGCTTTCGAAGACCTCGTCCGTGACTTCCATACAGTCGATCCCGAACTTTTCGAAGATCTGCTTGCCGATGGTCGTCTTGAGGTCGTGGAACGCGGGCAGGCAGTGCATAAAACGGCACTGTGCGCCGGCGGCCTGCATCAGCTTCGTATCCACGCGGTAGGGGGTGAGGTCCCGGATGCGCTCCGCCCAGACTTCGTCCGGCTCGCCCATGGAGACCCACACGTCGGAGTAGATCACATCCGCGCCCTTGACGGCGCTCAGCGGATCTTCGCTGAACTCCAGCGTTGCGCCGGTCTGTGCGGCGACCTTCTCGCAGGTCTCGATCAGCGCCGCGTCGGGGAAATACTTCTTCGGCGCGCAGGCGACGAAGTGCATACCCATCTTCGCGCAGCCGACCATCAGGGAGTTGCCCATATTGTAGCGGGCGTCGCCCATATAGACGAGCTTTTTGCCCTTGAGCGCACCGAAGTGCTCCCGGATCGTCAGAAAGTCCGCAAGGATCTGCGTGGGGTGGAACTCGTTCGTCAGTCCGTTCCAGACGGGAACGCCCGCGTTGGCGGCGAGCTCTTCGACAAGCTCCTGCCCGAAGCCGCGGTACTCGATGCCGTCAAACATTCTGCCGAGCACACGCGCGGTGTCCGCGATGGACTCCTTCTTGCCGATCTGCGAGCCCTGCGGGTCAAGGTAGACCGGGTGCATTCCGAGATCCGCCGCGGCGACTTCAAACGCGCAACGGGTGCGGGTGCTGGTCTTTTCGAAGATCAGCGCGACGTTTTTGCCCTCGCAGAGGCGGTGCGCGACGCCGTTTTTCTTTTTCTGCTTCAGCTCCGCCGCGAGATCGATCAGTCCCGCGATCTCCTCGGGGGTAAAGTCCAGAAGCTTCAGAAAATGTTTTCCGTTCAGATTCATTGTGTTTTCTCCTTATTCGGCACAGGCTGCCTTGATGCGGTCGACAGCTTTTTTGAGCGTTTCAAAGGGAATGTTCAGCGCCGGAAGCAGCCGCAGCTTGTCCTTCGCCGTCAGGCAGAGGATGCCGTCTTCGATCAGCTTTGCGACCAGTTCCTTGGCGGGCTTCTCGGTTTTGATGCCGATCATCAGACCCATACCGCTGACGGACTCAACGCCCTTCGCGCCCGTGAGGGTTTTGAAGACATATTCGCTCTTCTCGCGCACTTCCGCGAGCAGCTTGTCGTCGATGCGGTCGATGACGCTCAGCGCCGCCGCGCAGGAGACGGGGTTGCCGCCGAAGGTCGAGCCGTGATCGCTGTAGGCGAAGATGTTTTCGGTCTTTGCGCCGAAGAGCGTCGCGCCGATCGGAAGACCGCCGGCCAGTCCCTTCGCCGTGGAGACGAGATCCGGCTCAATGCCGAAGTTCATATAGGCGTAGAGCGCGCCGCTGCGTCCGTTGCCGGTCTGGACCTCGTCCACGCAGAGGAGCACGTCGTTCTTTTTGCAGAACGCATCGAGCGTCAGCACGAATTCACGATCCAGCGCGTTGACGCCGCCCTCGCCCTGCACGCACTCAAAGAGCACGGCGCAGGTTTTTTTCGGGTCGATCGTCCCGATCGCGGCAATGTCGTTCGCCGCAATGTGACGGAAGCCGGCGGTCAGAGGCTTGAACTGCTCGTGGAACACGTCCTGTCCCGTAGCGGCAAGCGTGGTGATCGTTCTGCCGTGGAAGCTGTTGACGAGCGTGACCACCTCATAGCAGTCCGCACCGCGCTTCTCAAAGCCGTACTTCCGTGCCGCCTTGATGAGGCACTCGTTCGACTCCGCGCCGGAGTTGCAGAAGAAGACCTTCTTCATACCGGTGCGCTCGCACAGCGTTTTTGCAAGCTTTGCGCAGGGCTCGGTGTAGTAGAGGTTGGACATATGCTGCACCTTGCCGATCTGCTCGGTGACGGCCTTTTGCCAGAGCTCGTCCGCGACGCCGAAGGCGGTCACGCCGATGCCCGAGCCGAGGTCGATGTATTCCTTGCCCGCTTCGTCATAGACGACAGAGCCCTTTCCGGAGACGATCGTCACCGGAAAGCGGTTGTATGTATTGGAAACGTATTGTTTATCAAGTTCACAAATGCTCATAACGTATTACTCCCTTACCAATGTACCGGCGCCTTCGTTTGTCAGCAGCTCCATGAGGATCGCGTGGGGAACGCGGCCGTCCATAATGACGACCTTGCTGACGCCCTGACGGATCGCGGTCACGCAGCAGCCGACCTTGGGGATCATACCGCCGGAGATCACACCCTGCTGCAGAAGCTCGTCGATCTCGGCAAGCGAGACCTCGGAGATGAGCGAGGCGGGATCGTCCTTGTCGCGCATCAGTCCCGCGATGTCGGTCATCAGCACGAAGCGTTCCGCGCCGAGCGCGCCCGCGATATGGGCGGCGGCGGTGTCGCCGTTGATGTTGTAGACGTTGCCTTCACGGTCGCAGCCGAGCGTGGAGATGACGGGGATGTAGCCTTTTTCCAGAAGATCGGTCACGGGGTCGATGTGCACCTTGGTGATGTCACCGACATAGCCGAGCCGCTCGTCCTTCTTCGTGCACTCGATCAGCCGTCCGTCCATGCCGGAGATGCCGATGGCCTTGCCGCCCTTGCTCTCGAGCAGGCTGACGAGCGTCTTGTTGACCTTGCCTGCCAGCGCCATCTGCACGATGTCGACGGTTTCCTTATCCGTGACGCGCAGGCCGTCCACAAACTCCGGCTTTTTGCCAAGGCGTCCCATCAGATCGTTGATCTCAGGGCCGCCGCCGTGTACCAGCACCACCTTCACGCCAATGAGATGCAGCAGCACCATGTCGCGCATAACGTCATGCTTGAGCTCTTCATTGATCATGGCGTT
>JAFVWG010000142.1 GCA_017501805.1 Oscillospiraceae bacterium | reverse complement strand
GAAGCTTGGCAAGTACAAGCTGAATCTTGTTGCAAAGGAGTTGGGGATCCCGGAATTCCGCCACCACCGTGCGCTGGATGATGCGCTTGCTGTGGGCTATATTCTGGAAAAACTCTTTTCTATGCTGGCGGAGCGGAATGTCCGCACGATCCAGCGCATCAATGCCGCGATCGCTGAGCTCGGCGGACGCGGCGGTCGGCAGCGCCTGAACCATATGCTGCTGTTTGCAAAAAATCAGACCGGACTTCGAAACCTCTACAACCTCGTCTCTTCCGCGCATGTGCAGAACTTCCTGCGCTTTCCCCGCGTTCCGAGATCGGAGCTGCTGAAGCACCGCGAAGGACTGCTTGTGGGAAGCGCCTGCGAGGCGGGCGAACTGTTCCGCGCCATTGTTGCCGGAGCGGGCGATGAGGAGCTGCGCAGAATCGCGTCGTTCTATGACTTTTTGGAGATCCAGCCGCTTGACAACAACCGCTTTATGATCGAAAAGGGTCTGGCGAAAGATGACGAGCAGCTTCGTGACTTCAACCGAAAAGTCGTAAGCCTTGGAGAGACGCTGAACAAGCCTGTCGTTGCGACGGGCGACGTCCACTTCCTCGAACCGCAGGACGAGATATTCCGACGCATTCTTCTGGCGACCAAGGGAATGGGAGATGACCACCCGCTGCCGCTCTACTTCCGCACGACCGACGAGATGCTCGAAGAGTTCTCCTACCTCGGAGAAGAGAAGGCACACGAGGTCGTTATCAAAAACACGAACCTCATCGCGGATATGTGCGAGACGCTCCGTCCTGTGCCGAAGAACCTCTTTGCACCGAAAATCGAGAACTCCGTGGAGGATCTCAAGGACCTTGTCTACGGAAAACTGCACAGCCTCTACGGCGAGAATCCGCCGGAGATCATTATGAAACGCGTGGATACGGAGATGCATGATATCATCTCCTGCCATTATGACGTGATCTATATGTCGGCGCAGAAGCTGGTTGCCAACTCCAACGAGAACGGCTATCTGGTCGGGTCGCGAGGCTCGGTCGGATCTTCACTCGTGGCGTTCCTCTCGGGCATCACCGAGGTCAACTCTCTGCCGCCGCACTACCGCTGCCCATCCTGCCACTACACGACCTTCGACGTTGGCTCGGAGGCAGGCTGCGGCGCGGATCTGCCGGACAAGGACTGCCCCGAATGCGGCGCACCGCTGGCCAAGGACGGCTTCAATATTCCGTTCGAGACCTTCCTTGGATTCGGCGGCGACAAGGTGCCCGACATCGACCTGAACTTCTCCGGTGAATATCAGGCGCAGGCACACCAGTACTGCGTGCAGATGTTCGGAAAAGAGCATGTCTTCCGCGCCGGTACGATCGGCAAGATCGCGGAAAAGACAGCCTACGGATATGTGAAAAAGTATCTCGAGCAAACCGGCGGGAGCGTCAACAAGGCGGAAATGAGCCGCCTTGCGCTCGGCTGCACGGGCGTCAAGCGGACGACGGGACAGCACCCGGGCGGTCTGGTCGTCATTCCCCAGGAAAACCGGATCTGGGATTTCTGCCCCGTCCAGCATCCCGCAGACGCAACGGACGACGACGCCTGGATCACAACGCATTTTGAATACCACTGTATGGAGGAAAACCTCCTCAAGCTGGATATGCTCGGACACGATGATCCCACGATGCTCTGCAAGCTGGGCGGGATGACCGGCGTTGATGTGCAGAAGATCCCTCTCGATGACAAGGACACGATGTCGATCTTCACAAGTTCCGCCGTACTCGGATTTGAAAACGATCCCGTTCTCGGACCGACGGGAGCGGCGGGCATCCCCGAATTCGGCACGCGGAACGCACGCCGGATGCTGGAAGAGACGATGCCCGAAGAATTCGACGTTCTTGTTCGCCTTTCCGGCTTCTCACACGGTACGGACGTCTGGCACGGCAACGCACGTGATCTGGTCCTGGGCGGCGTCTGCAAGGTCAACGAGGCGATCGGCTGCCGTGACGATATTATGCTCTACCTCATCTCCAAGGGGATGAACGAGAAACGTGCTTTTAAATTTATGGAGGCTGTCCGTAAGGGCGCGATCCATAAAGGAAAACCCTGGCCCGATAATATCGTGGAGGATATGCAGAGCCTCGGGGTACCCGAGTGGTATATTGAATCCTGCCGCAAGATCCAGTATCTGTTCCCCAAGGCGCATGCGGTCGCGTATGTTATGATGGCGTTCCGCATCGCGTGGTTCAAGGTGCACAAGCCGCTGGAGTTCTATGCCGCGTATTTCTACCGCCGCAGTCAGAAGGACGGCTTTGATGCCGCGATGATGACGCAGGGGAAGGAGCGGGCGCTTGCGGAGATCAAACGCATCGAAAAGCTCCCGGACCCGACGGCAAAAGACAAGGATCTGCTGACGACGCTTGAAATGTGCTATGAGTTCTATCTGCGCGGCTTCAGTTTTGCGCCGATGGACCTCTATGCGTCCGACCCGGTGAACTTCATTCCGAAGGACGGACAGCTGATCCCGCCCTTTGTGGCGATCGGCGGTCTTGGCGGTACGGCGGCAGAGAATATCGCCGAGGCCCGCACAGGCAAGAGATTCCTTTCGGTTGAGGAATTTGCCCGAGCCTGCCCGAAGGTCTCCAAAACGCATATTGAAGCCCTGCGCGAAGCGGGCGTCTTTGCGGATATGCCGGAGACGAGCCAGATGACCTTGTTCTTTTAAGAAAAAACCGCTTTACTTTTTGGGAAAATCACGATAGAATGAATCCCAAATTCCTGAGGAGGAGATGCCGCCAATGATCATCACCGTCTGCCTGAATCCCGCCGTCGATAAGATGGTGACCGTGGACTGCTTTGTTCCCGGAGAGACCAACCGCGTACTGTCCGTCCGGCGTGACCCGGGAGGGAAGGCAATCAATGTCGCAAAGATGGTGCGCAGACTCGGCGGCGATACGCTGGCCCTCGGCATCGTTGGCGGTGAGAACGGCGCGTACATCCGTAGCCAACTCTCGGAGATGGGGATCCCGCACGATTTTGTGACCCGTGAAGAGCCGACGCGTACCAATTATAAGATTGCGGACAAGCGGCAGCGGAGCACAACAGAGCTCAATGAGCCGGGCTATCCGATCACGGAGCAGCAGCTCGAAAAGGTCTGGAAGTCGATCTCGGCGCACGTCAGACCCGGTGACACGGTCGTGCTTGCGGGAACGAACCCTCCCGGTGTCGCGGATGACACGCTTGCCCGCTGGATCGAAAAGCTGAATGCGATGCAGGCGGTGACCGTTCTGGATACCAGCGGTACTCCGCTGAAGCTCGGCATTGCGGCAAAGCCGCGGATCATTAAACCGAATATGGCGGAGCTGTCGGAGCTCTTCGGTGAGCAGATCCATTATCTGCGCGATGCGATCGCCGCTGCGAAGCAGATCGTGCAGGGGGGTGTGGAGCGCGTGATCGTATCCCTCGGCGGTGACGGCGCGATCTTTGCCACAAAGGAAGGCGTCCTGCGCGGACACGGAGTCGATGTTCCGGTTTGCAGCACCGTCGGCTGCGGCGATGTGATGCTCGCTTCGCTGCTGTACGATCTGCAGCGGGAAACGTCGTGGGAGGAAACTGCGCGCCGTGCGATCGCAACGGGAACGGCGAATGCCACCTGCAGCGGAACAGAGCCTCCGACCGTCGAACAGATTGAGGAGTTCCTTGATCGCGTACAAATCGAGCGATTGTAAACGAAAACGATAAAAAATAATCCGTTTGCTTTTGAAATGTAAAAGAAATGCGGAAAAGACGGATGGGACTTGCGAAAAAGAAAATAATCGTGTAATATGAATCAAAAATTACGCTCCGTGAGAATCACCGCAGAGGCGGGTGCGGACGAAGAAAGGCGATGTTCATTATGATCCCGTGTTCAAAACGACTTGAAAAAGTACATTCCGATATCCGTGGCCCTCTCTATCAGGAAGCTCTGCGGATGGAAGCCGAAGGAACGAAAG
>JAFVWG010000141.1 GCA_017501805.1 Oscillospiraceae bacterium | reverse complement strand
CATCTGTCCGACGATGCCAAGCGCTGCGGCGCTCTGTCTGACGAGGACTGCCGTCACGAGAGCATCGTCGCCTTCTCCTACTACTGCGACCACCGCGCACAGCTCCGCAAGCCTGCGGAAAACATCGTCTTCCGCAACTGTCACTTCGCACAGGTGCGCGAGCTGGTCCGTCTGGAATTCGACGGACTGCATCGCTGGTGCTGCAACCGCAGTATGCGCGAGATCACCTTTGAAGACTGCTCCTTTGCCGAGATGATCCGCCCCGGCGCTCTTTGGGGCGATGCAAACGAAAAAGTGACCTGCCGCTTCAAAAACGCGCGGATCGTCTGCCGCGAAGGCTACGAAAACGAGCCGCTCTTCGTCGCCGCAAACTTCGAGAAGATCATCTTCGAGGACTGCGTGATCGAGGGCTATGCCGAGCCGACTATCCTTGCCGCAACGGACGGAACGGTCGAATGCATCCGCTCCACGCCGGTCACGGTGAAGCGTGCAACGGAGGATGAATGCCACGATGCGCACCCGTACGGGATCGTCCCCGAGGACCGCGCGGCGGGCAGGACCTTCAAATGACGCAGAATTAAAAAAAGCGCCGCGTTTGCGGCGCTTTTCTCTTGCCCATCCACGCTCTGCGTGGTATGATATACACAATATTATAAGAAAAGAGGGAATCACTATGCTGCAAATCAAAAAAATGCGCTGCGACCACGTTCTCGACTTCGCTGCGGAAGAACTGAAGAAATATCTCCGTATGATGATGCCCGAGGGCGGCGACGTCGCCATCTCCACCGAGCCCGATGCAAAAGACGGCTTCCGTCTGGGTCTTCTGGAAGATTTCGGTCTCCCCTTTGAGGGTGAAGACAAGCGCATCGACGATGTCGTGCATGTCGACACGCAGGAAGATGGCGGCATTCTTGCCGGCTCGAACCCCCGCAGCGTGCTCTTCGCGGTCTACCGCTTCCTCAAGCTGCACGGCTGCCGTTGGCTCTATCCGGGCGTCGACGGCGAGTTCATCCCCGTCACCGAGCTGAAGCCGCAGAGCTACCACAAGATGGCGGATATGCGCTTCCGCGGCCACTGCAACGAGGGCGCCGAGAGCCAGACCGCTATGCTCGAGACGATCGACCTCTACGCCAAGCAGGAACTCAGCGTCTATATGCTCGAGTTCAAGATCCCCTTCAGCTACTACAACACCTACTATTCCCACCTCCGCAATGAGGCAAACCGCACCCCCGAGCCGGTCAGCGAGCAGCAGGTGCTGCAGTGGAAGCGCCAGTGCGAGGCGGAGATCGCCAAGCGCGGTCTGATGTTCCACGATATGGGTCACGGCTGGACCGCCGACCCCTTCGGTATGATCACGGGCGACCGCCGCGGCTGGAAGAACGGCACGCGCAAGCCCACCGAAGAGCAGCGCAGCGTTCTCGCTCTGATGAACGGCAAGCGTGACCTCTACCGCTTTGATCCCCAGTGGACGAACCTCTGCTACTCGCAGCCCTACGTCCGCACGACGATCGCGGACTCCGTCGTCTCCTATGCCGAAAAGCATTCGAACGTGGACTACCTCCACGTCTGGCTGGCTGACCTCGACAACAACCATTGCGAGTGCGAAGAGTGCCAGAAGATGCGTCCGAGCGACTGGTACATAATGATCATGAACGAGATCGACGAGAAGCTCACCGCGAAGGGCATCGATATGCGCATCGTCTTCATCGCCTATGTTGACACCCTCTTTGCTCCGGAGAAGGTCACCATCAACAACCCCGAGCGCTTTTTGATGCTCTACGCGCCGATTTCCCGTTCCTACTCTTCGAGCATCGACGGCTCCTCCGTCATTCCGGAAGCGAAGCCCTATGTCCGCAACAACTGGAAAGCTCCGGTCGGCGCGGAAGAGGCTTTCGCCTATGTGCGTGAGTGGCAGAAGACCTGGCACGGTCCGTGCATCACCTACGAATATCACTTCTGGCGCCATCAGTATCACGATCTCGGCTGCATCGAGATCGCCCGCCGCATCTACGAAGACATCCGCGGCATGAAGGAGCTTGGTCTGCAGGGCTTCATCGAAGACGGCTCGCAGCGCAGCTTCTTCCCGAACGGCTTTGCCATCTACACCTACGCCGAGACCCTGATGAACATCTCCCTCACCTTCGAGGAGATCAAAGAGGACTACTTCTCCCACGCCTACGGCGAGGACTGGCAGCAGGTCGCCGCTTACCTCGAGAGCATGGGCAAAGCCTTTGACTTCGCCTACCTCGCAGGTGAGAAGAGCCTCGACCGCAGTATCTCCAAGCGCTACAATCCCGGTATGCGCGAGAACCTTTCCCGTGCGCCGGAGATCGCCGCGTCGGAGCGTGCGCTTGCAAAGACGCATATGGCAATGCCCACCCGCCCGCAGACCGTCTCGTGGAGACTTCTTGTGCGTCACGCCGAGTACGCCGAGCGTCTTGCGAAGATCATGATGGAAAAATGCGTCGGTCACGAAGACCTCGCGCGCGAAATGGGCGAGGAGTTCATCCGTGACTTCGGCAAGTATGAATACGAGATCGAGCGCTATTTCGACCACGGTCTGGCTATGGGCTCCGTGGAAGTTATGCTGCGCAGCAGCGCAGACTTCGTCTTCGTCATCTGATACACCTTGGAAATGAGGGAACTGTAATGCTGCAAATCAAAAAACTGCGCTGCGACCACGTCATCGACTTCGCGGCGGAGGAACTGAAAAAATATCTTCGTATGATGATGCCGGAGGGCGGCGATGTCGCCATCTCCACCGACCCCGAAGCAGCGGACGGCTTCCGTCTCGGTCTTCTGGAAGATTTCGGTCTCCCCTTTGAGGGAGAAGATGTCCGCCTTGACGACGTCGTGCATATCGACACGCAGGAATGCGGCGGCATCCTCGCCGGCTCGAACCCCCGCAGCGTGCTCTTCGCGGTCTACCGTTTTCTGAAGCTGCACGGCTGCCGCTGGCTCTACCCGGGCGTCGACGGCGAATTCATCCCCGTTACGGAGCTGAAGCCGCAGAGCTATCATAAGATGGCGGATATGCGCTTCCGCGGTCACTGCAACGAGGGCGCTTCGAGCCAGTCCAGTATGCTGGAGCACATCGACTACTGCGCCAAGCAGGAAGAAAACGTCTATATGACGCAGTTCCGCATTT
>JAFVWG010000140.1 GCA_017501805.1 Oscillospiraceae bacterium | reverse complement strand
TGCTTCAACTCTGTGATGATCACATTTTGTAGCTTTGCATGGCTGCTCAAAATGCCTTTGAGTTACTTGATCTCCTTTTCCAAGTCGGAAATGGCCTTGGTCTGTTTCAGAATATATTCCTTGTTGATATTACGCAGCTTGATCTCCGCGACGAACTCCGCCTGGATCTCGTCGATGCCGAAGCCGATCATAAGGTTCGGGATGACCTCGGACTCGGATTCCGTTTCGCGGATGATTGCGATGGCGCGGTCGATATCGAGCAGGATCTTGCCCAGACCGTGGAGCAGATGCAGCTTGTCCTTCTTTTTCTGCAGGTGGAAGTAGATCCTGCGGCGGATGCACTCTGTGCGCCATGCCGTCCACTCCTGCAGGATCTCGCGGACGCCCATAACGCGCGGCATACCTGCGATCAGAATGTTGAAGTTGCAGCCGAAGGCGTCCTGCAGCGGGGTGAGGCGGAAAAGCTTCTGCATCAGCTTTTCGGGATCCGCTCCGCGCTTGAGGTCGACCGTCAGCTTGAGACCCGACAGATCGGTTTCGTCACGCACATCGGCGACCTCGCGCAGCTTGCCTGCACGCGCAAGCTCGGCGATCTTGTCCACGATCGCCTCGGTGGTGGTGGTATAGGGGATCTCGTAGATCTCGATGAGGTTGCCTTCCTTAACATAGCGCCATTTGCCGCGTACGCGGAACGAGCCGCGTCCGGTCTCGTAGATCTCCGCGATCTCGGCGGGATCGTAGAGGATCTCGCCGCCCGTCGGGAAGTCCGGCGCGGGAAGCAGCTCCAGAAGGTCGGCATCCGGTTTTTTGATGAGCGCCTCGGTCACCGCGCAGATCTCGCGGAGGTTGAAGCCGCAGATGTTCGACGCCATACCGACCGCAATGCCCATATTGGCGGAGACAAGGATGTTCGGGAAGGTCGTGGGCAGAAGCGTCGGCTCCTTGACGGTGGCGTCGTAGTTGTCGACGAAATCCACGGCATCGGCGTCGATATCGCGGAAGAGCTCAGCGCAGATCGCATCGAGCTTTGCTTCGGTATAACGCGAGGCGGCGTATGCCATATCGCGGGAATAGACCTTGCCGAAGTTGCCCTTGGAGTCCACGAAGGGGTGCAGCAGCGCACCGTTGCCCTTCGACAGACGCACCATCGTTTCGTAGATCGCCGCGTCGCCGTGCGGGTTCAGGCGCATCGTCTGACCGACGATGTTTGCGGACTTGGTCTTTACGCCCTTGAGCAGCCCCATCGTGTACATCGTGTACAGGAGCTTTCTGTGCGAGGGCTTGAAGCCGTCGATCTCCGGGATGGAGCGGGAGACGATGACCGACATCGCATAGGGCATATAGTTGGTTTCGAGCGTATCGCAGATCGGCTGCTCCAGCACCTCGGCGTGCAGTCCGACGACATTGTCCGGAAGCTGCGGCCGCTGTGAAGTTTTCCGATCGCTGTTTTTCTTTTTCATACTGCCACCTCATATCGTGGGTCGGTATTTGCGTGTTCTGTGACAGCATAACACATTTTTTTGTTTTTCGCAATATATGGAAAAATGTGCGGACTTTGTCACCATATGATGTGTACTTGCTTTTTTCTCATACTTCGGGTATGCTGTGGAGGAAAGGAGTGATGCGTGTGAAGATCCGACTGAATGAAGACAAGGAAGTTGTCAAACGGGTCAAGGCGGGACTGGAACAAAAGGGAGGCTACTGCCCCTGCCGCCTCGAGCGGACGGAGGACTACAAGTGTATGTGCAAGGAGTTCCGTGACCAGATCGCCGATCCGGACTACGAGGGCTATTGCCACTGCATGCTGTATTATAAGGAAAAATGAGAATTCCATACCCAAAACGGAGCGGAATGCCTGCGTTATGCAGGCGTTTATCTTTTTATTAGATACGAAAATATGCGAGTTCCCGCACGCGATATCTGTCGAAGTTGCGCTTGCGCCGTAAAAAAGAGTATGATAGAATGCAGAATATGGAGACAAGAATCAGCTACTATGTCAGACGCCTGAGCGTGCTGGCATGGATCACGGCAATTCTGATGCTTGGCTCGGCTGTCTGCCGTATCGCTTTTTTCTGCGAGAAAGGCGCGGATACCACGACGGTGTGGCTGCAGCTGATCCTGCCCATTGCGGCAAGCCTGATGTATTGTCTGATCGTTCTGCTCGACGGAAACGAGCATATCTACAAAACGACGATCCCCGTGGCACTCTACACGATCTATGCGGCGATCCTTTCGCTGCGGCTCCCGTTCAGCACATGGCCCAAGATCCTTTGCTGGGTCGCGGCACTGGTCTTTGTCACGATCTACAATGTGTCTGTCAGCGGCAAGCTGAAGGACACGTGGCTGCTGACCATCGTTCTGCTTGCAATCGCAGGGACGATGGCATACTTCCGGCGCAGCGAATTCCTTGCGCCGTGGAGCGTGAACCATCTGCGGCTGTTCGCGGAAGCGCTTCCCGTGCTTGCCGTGCTTCTGACCGTTGTCGGGATGAGCCCGCATCTGGACGGGGCGTATCATCCCACCTGGGGTGACCGCAAGGACGGGCGGCGCATCCGCACGCTTGCCCCCATCACCTATGTTACGCCCTACCTGATGCCCAACCGCAACGGCGCGAGCAATTTTATCCGTGACAGCGTCGAGATCACCGAGGTGGAGAAGTACATCCACAAAAAACGCCGCGAGGGTCTGACGAATTTCGGCATCACGCACGTGTTCCTTGCGGCCTATGTGCGCTGTGTTGCAAAGTATCCGGCGCTCAACCGTTTCCTTTCGGGACAGCATATATACACGCGTGACCGCGACATCCAGTTCAATATGGTCATCAAGAAGGAGATGACCATTGAGGCGCCGGACACCGTGATCAAGCTCCACCTTGATCCCGCGGACACGGCGGACACGATCTACGAGAAGTTCAACGCCGCCGTTGAGGAGGTCAAAAATACTCCGCTCAACAGCGATATGGACCAGACCGCGCGGTTCCTCACCTACATCCCCGGCGTTCTGCTGAAGCTGGTCGTCTGGCTGCTCAAGACGATGGACTACTTCGGGCTGCTGCCGAGATTCCTGCTGGAGGTCAGCCCCTTCCACGGCTCGATCTTCTTTACCTCGATGGGCTCGCTGGGCATCCCCGCCATCGTGCATCACCTCTACGACTTCGGCAATATGCCCGTCTTCTGCGCGTTCGGCAGAAAACGCCGCGAAAATGAGCTGAACCTTGACGGTTCGGTCACGCCGCGGAAGTACGTCGACTATTCCTTCAACCTCGACGAGCGGACTGTGGACGGCTTCTACTACGCATCGGTGCTGCGCTATTTCCACAGACTTCTTGCACGCCCCGATCAGCTCGATACCCCGCCCGAGGCGGTGCTCAGAGACGTCGATTAAAAACCGCACAGAAAAACCGGAATGGAAAATCCATTCCGGTTTTTTGTTTCTTTATTCAGCTTCCGGAGCTGTCTTCGATGGCGGTGCTGGCGTGTGCGGCGGCCGAGCACGAAGCCGTGGACATCCGCGGCGTTTTTGCGGCAGCGGAAGCCGACATAGACCGTGACGCCGAAGAATAAGAAAAGAATTGCAAGCTTGATAACCATATCCATAATGCTTCACCTTCAGCCTCTGGTAACCTGCTCGACGAGACGGTTTCCGCCGTATTTTTCCCGAAGGACGGGTTTTTCGATCTTTCCGGTGGGATTGCGCGGGACCTTGTCGAAGATGACCTTGCGCGGGCGCTTGTAGCGCGGCAGCTCGCCGCAGAAGTCCGCGAGCTCTTCTTCCGTGCAGGAGACGCCGTCCTTGAGTTCCACGATCGCCGCCGCGATCTCGCCCAGACGCGGGTCGGGCAGACCGATGACAGCGACATCCTTGATCTTGTCGTTCCGGCGGAGATAATCTTCGATCTGCACGGGGTAGAGGTTTTCACCACCGGTGATGATGACGTCCTTTTTGCGGTCAACGAGGTAGATGAAGCCGTCCTCGTCCTGCTGTGCCATATCGCCGGTCAGCAGCCAGCCGTCACGCAGCACCTCGGCGGTCGCCTCGGGGTTGCGGTAGTAGCACTTCATCACGCCGTCGCCCCTGACCCAGAGCTCGCCGACCTCGCCGCGGGAGACCTCGGCGCCGTTCTCATCCCGGATGGAGACCTGCCAGTTGAAGCCGGGAACGCCGATCGCGCCGACCTTGTGGATGTTCTCCACGCCAAGATGCACACAGCCGGGACCGATGGACTCGGAAAGACCGTAGTTGGTATCGTACTGATGATGCGGGAAGAGCTTCATCCAGCGGTTGATGAGCGAGGGGGGGACGGGCTGCGCACCGATGTGCATCAGCCGCCACTGGTCGAGCAGATAGTCGTCCGTTTTGATCCGACCGGAGTCGACCGCGTCAAGAAGATCCTGCGCCCAGGGAACGAGCAGCCAGACGATGGTACATTTTTCCTCCGTGACCGCGCGCAGGATCCACTCGGGCTTCACGCCGCGGAGCAGAACAGCCTTGCCGCCCGCGACGAGCGAGCCGAACCAGTGCATTTTCGCGCCGGTGTGATACAGGGGAGGAATGCAGAGGAAAACATCGTCCTTCGTCTGTCCGTGGTGCCTGTGCTCCGTTTGTGCGGCACAGACAAGAGAGCGGTGCGCGTGCAGGATCGCCTTCGGGAAGCCCGTTGTGCCGGAGGAGAAATAGATCGCCGCGTCGTCATCCTCGCAGAGTGCGACAGGGGGCGCGGAGGAGGAGCAGAAACGCATAAGCTCCTTGCAGTTTTCCGTATAATCCGGACCGTTTTTGCCCACAAAAAACATCGTGCGCACCTGCGGGATCTGATCCTGAATGGCGTTCATACGCTCGGTGAATTCGGGACCGAAGACGAGAATTTCCACATCCGCAAGCTCCAGACAGTATTTGATCTCGTCGCTGGCGTAGCGGTAGTTCATCGGCACGACGATGCAGCCCGCTTTGAGGATGCCGAAATAGATCGGCAGAAACTCGAGGCAGTTCATCATCAGCATCGCGACCTTCGTGCCGCGCTTTGTGCCGCGGCTGAGCAGCAGATTTGCAAAGCGGTTTGCGCGGCGGTCAAAGTCCGACCAGCTGTATTCGCGGCGATAGGGCGCGCCCTCGTCGGCGCTTTCGATCAGCTGCGCCTCGCGCCAGGTGACCGCCTTGTCACGATCCTCCGACGGGCTCAGCTCGACCAAAGCGGAGTCGCCGCCGTAAAGCCGCGCGTTCCGTTCGAGATAATCCGTAATAACCATAGCTTGTGTCCTCCGTCCGGCGGGAAAGCCCCGCCTTGTAAATACCTCAATACTTTAACGCTTTTATGTGCTAAAGTCAATAGCAAAAATGAAGGGATTTTTGCTCGGGCTCCGAAGCGCGGAATGGATCGGATACGCCTGCGGGCGGAGGACCTCATCCGGCACTTCGTGCCACCTTCCCCTCGGGGGAAGGCTTTTTCTTGTTGCCGCAAGCGGCACAACTGAAATACTGCCTTCGGCAGGCGGTCGATTGATAATCGCCCCTACGCGGGAATGGTGTGCCGCTTTGCGGCGGATCGGATACACCTGCGGACGGGGGAAGGGACAATAAATGAGTATTTGTGCAAAAAAATGTGAAAAATTGCAGATACTGCTATTTACATTTTACGACCTTTTCCGATATAATAACGGCATT
>JAFVWG010000139.1 GCA_017501805.1 Oscillospiraceae bacterium | reverse complement strand
TCTCCGAGCGTTCTGTAGCTGTGGTGGATCGGGTCGTAGGTGATGGGACGGAACTTCGCAAGGTCAACCTTTCCGTCCGCACTGAGGATGCGCTCGTCCGCGCAGACATTGACGATCTCGCCGACCAGTCTGCAGCTCTCCCCGTCATAGCTGACGAGCCTGCATTCCAGCGCCATCGGCAGCTCCTCAAACAGCGGCGCGTCGACAAAGTCGCTTTTGACCGCGTGCCAGCCCGCTTTTTTGATTTTTTCGGACTCTTCGTTGCCGGAAACAACGCCGACATAGTCCGCCGCGACAACATTCTCCGCATCGGCGATGCTGACCGTGAACGCACCGCGGGCAAGGATGTTCTTCGTCGTCTTGTGCTCCTCACTCACGCAGATGGACACCTGCGTTTCCTCGCTGATGCCGCCCCACGCGGCGTTCATCGCGTCGGGCGTTCCGCTTTCGTCATACGAGCCGATGATCAGAACCGGCATCGGGTATAAAATTGCCTGTGCACCGAAATTTTTCCTCATCCTGCATACCTCCTGTTCGTCTGCGTTTTATTGTATCACAAATCCGCCCGCATTCCAAGGTGTCGGATTTTACGGGGAATTGAATTTTCCGCAGAGCTGTGTTAGTATTGTAGCCATCCGCGGCGAAGCGCCGCCAAAATCATTGAGGTGAGATTATGTCAGAAATCATCCTGAGCATCGCAGGGTTTCTTACCATCGTGGTGATCCTGCTCCTGCTGAACCGAAAGCTGGCGTCCCCGTACGTCGCCATTTCCCTTATCCCGATCATCACCTGTTTCCTGATCGGCAAAGGCGCGTTTGTGGGCGATTACATCCTCAAGGGCGTCACGTCCATCGCGCAGACCGGCGTGATGTTCATCTTCTCGGTGGCATTTTTCGGCATCATCAGCGAAACCGGTGCGTTCGACCCCTTCGTCAACCGCATCATCAAGGCGACCAAGGGCGACCCCGTCCGTGTGATGATCGGCACCGCCGTCTTCGCCGCCATCGCGCACCTTGACGGCTCGGGCGTGGTCACGTGTCTGCTCGTCGTTCCGCCGATGCTCCCCATTTTCAAGCGCCTGCATATGCAGAATACCTCTCTCGCCATGGCGCTGGGTCTGAGCTCCGGCATTATGAACGCCATCCCCTGGGGCGGACCGACGATGCGTGCCGCCACGGTTCTGGAGATGGACGTTATGCAGCTGTGGATCCCGTTCATCCCCACGCAGATCTTCGGTCTGCTGGTCTCCCTTGTGATCTGCATTATGATCGGACGCAAGGAAAAGAAACGCCTGATCGCGGAGGGGCTTTACTCCGAAGACGCCCGTCTGAATATGAACGAGTTCATCACCGAGCTGTCGGAAGAGCAGATGCAGATGCGCCGACCCAAGCTGATCCTCGTGAACTGGCTCCTGATCATCCTGATTTTGGGTCTGATGATCAGCGGCGTCGTAAAGCCCGTGATCGCGTTTATGGTGGGCACGGCGCTGGCGCTGCTCATCAACTACCACGATCCCGCCCTCCAGAGAAAGCTTCTGGAAGACAAGGGCAAGGACGCCATCGGACTTACCTGCATCATCTTCGCCGCAGGCGTTCTGATGGGCATTATGGGCGAGTCCGGAATGTCCACCGCTATGGCCTCCACGCTTGTAAAGCTGATCCCCGCTGCGATTTCCAAGTTTATGGCGCCCATCATCGGCGTGCTGTCGGTCCCGCTGTCCATTCTCTTTGACGCGGACTCCTACTACTACGGCATTATGCCCATCCTGATCGAGACTGCGGAAGCGCTCGGCACGAGCGGCGTCGATATCGCCCGCGCATCGATCATCGGTCAGACGACCGTCGGCTGGCCCGTGTCCCCGATGGTCGGCACCTTCTTCCTGTTCACGGGTCTTCTGGATCCGGACATCGGCGCATGGCAGAAGTACTGCCTGAAGTACTTCATTCTGGTCACCGTTCTGATGACTGCCTTCGCCTGTGTGACGGGACTCTTCGCATTCTGATCCGACCAAAAACAGACGAAAAGCGACAGAAATCGACCGATTTCTGTCGCTTTTTTGGTGCGCCTGAAGGGACTCGAACCCACACGCTGAAAGCACGAGAACCTAAATCTCGCATGTCTACCAATTCCATCACAGGCGCATATTGGAAATGCAGCTGCATCCCTTTTCCCGAAAGATTTTACCACACCCGCGAAGCGGCTGTCAATGGCGGCGGGCAACCGCATTATTTTGTGGTTCAAGAAAAATTTATCCACAATTTTTGGGGTGTATTGCTTGACAGCCTTTCGGCGAGTCGGTATTATATATTGTAGATTGATATGGCTCGGAGTAGGCTTTCCCATAAGCCACCGATGCTTTTGTCTATGCACTATCGGTCTAAAAATTTCAAAGAAAGGAATTGCGAACAACCATGTTAACCATCATCCTGACCATCGCAGGTTTTGTCGTTGGCGGTTTGATTTTCTTCTTCCTCGGAATTGGCTATCGTAAGTCAACGGCGGAAAAGGAGATCGGCAGCGCGGAAGAAGAAGCGCGGCGTCTCATCAACGAAGCCATCAAAAGCGGTGAGAGTAAGAAGCGCGAGATGACGCTGGAAGCCAAAGAAGAGATCCATCGCTCCCGCAAGGAACTGGACAGCGAAACCAAGGAACGCAGAGCGGAGCTGCAGAAGCAGGAACGCCGCCTGCAGCAGAAGGAAGAGACCCTCGACAAGAAGGTCGACGCCCACGAGAAGAAAGAAGAAGCGCTCGCGCAGAAGCAGCAGGCGCTCAAGCAGCAGCAGGAAGAGGTCGCGCAGATCAAGCGCAGCCAGCTCGAAATGCTGGAGAAGATCTCCGGTCTGACCCAGGAGGACGCCAAGGCGTACCTGCTGCAGAACATCGAGGCGGAGATCCGTCACGAGACCGCCATGAAGATCAAAGAGATCGAGGCGGAGATGAAGGAAGAGGCCGACCAGTACGCCCGCGAGATCGTCGCAACCGCCATCCAGCGCTGCGCCGCCGACCACACCGCGGAGACCACCGTCTCCGTCGTGCCGCTGCCCAACGACGAAATGAAGGGCCGCATCATCGGCCGCGAGGGCAGAAATGTCCGCACGCTCGAAACCATCACCGGCGTCGATCTCATCATCGACGACACGCCCGAGGCGATCACCGTCTCCAGCTTTGACCCCGTCCGCCGCGAGATCGCGCGTCTGGCGCTGGAGAAGCTCATCGTGGACGGACGCATCCACCCCACCCGCATCGAGGATATGGTGGAAAAGGCACGCCGCGAGGTCGATCAGACCATCAAGCAGGAGGGCGAGCGCGCCACCTTCGAGACCGGCGTGAACGGTCTGCATCCGGAGCTGGTCAAGCTCCTCGGCCGTCAGAAGTACCGCACCTCCTACGGACAGAACGTGCTCAAGCACTCCATCGAGGTCGCGCACATCGCGGGTCTTATGGCCGCCGAGCTCGGTGTGGACGTTGCGCTTGCAAAACGCGCGGGTCTGCTGCACGACCTTGGCAAGTCCGTCGACCACGAAATGGAAGGCAGCCACGTCCAGCTCGGCGTTGAGCTCGCCAAGAAGTATAAAGAATCCCCCGCCGTTCTCCACGCCATCGAGGCGCACCACGGCGATGTGGAGTGCAAGACCGTCATCGCCTGCATCGTGCAGGCTGCGGACGCCATCTCCGCCTCCCGTCCCGGCGCCCGCCGCGAGAATGTGGAAAACTACATCCGCCGTCTGGAAAAGCTGGAAGAGCTCACGAGCTCCTTCCCCGGCGTCGAAAAATCCTTCGCCATCCAGGCCGGACGCGAGGTCCGTATCATGGTCAAGCCCGAGGACGTCTCCGAGGACAATATGGTTCTGCTTGCGCACGACATCGCGCGCAAGATCGAAGCCGATCTCGAATACCCCGGTCAGATCAAGGTCAACCTCGTCCGCGAAACCAAAGCCGTGGACTACGCGAAATAATGCAATGCACACAGGGCGCTGCCATCCGGCAGCGCCCTTTTTCTGTCCTCCCGCCGCACCAAGGCTCCCTCTGACGAGGGATTGTCTTTTCGCCCCACCGCTTGCAAACTTTCCGAAAGCGTGGTACTATATTTTTGCGACACAACTTTATAGACAACACGCGAAACAGGTGTGCAATTTTACTTCGGTAAAAATGCAAGCTCTATTTCAGCATACCTTTGTGCGTGTTGGAAGTTGTGTCGCAGCAATCGGAGCGCGCGTTTTTCGGTGCGTGGCTTCGGCTGCGCACTTTTTTATTGGGGAGAGGATTCCTATGCCGGATTACGAAAAGCTCTATCACTTGATGCTGAACGCATCGGAGGACGCCCTTGCGGCGCTGGAGGAGGGCGATCCTGTAAGGGCGCGGGAGATCTTGATCTTCGCGGAGCGCCGCGCCGAAGAATGCTATCTCGAAGAAACCGAGCTGCACCCGTAGGGGCGATTCACGAATCGCCCAAAAAAAGAGGACGAGCAATGCTCGTCCCTACCGCGCAGCCGCAGAATTTCTGCGCAGCGTGATTCGGAAAGAATGTAGGGGAGGGACTCCGCGCCCTCC
>JAFVWG010000138.1 GCA_017501805.1 Oscillospiraceae bacterium | reverse complement strand
TCGACCGCAGGGGATTTCTGCAGGAGCTTTTTCGGACGGTAGCGGATGAACTGCCGAGGAGAAAATGAGGAATGGTTGTGTTCCGCATTGCAGAACGGATTTGAATACCGCCTGCGGGCTGCAGCCCTCTTCCGTCGTTTGCCCCGCCTGTCTCCAAAGGAGAGGGGTTCTCCTGTTGCGCCGGACTCGATTGAATAGAAAACACCGCATCATAACCTGTGGTTTTGCAGGCTCCCTTTACACAAGAGAACATTCGACGAGAGAATCCTATATAATACATAAAAACGGACGCACCGTAATCGGTGCGTCCGTTATATTGTTTGGATGGAGGATTACTCTTCTTCCGCGTCCTTCTTGGCGGCCTCGATGATCTTGGCCTGATTCTCCTTGGGAACTTCCTCGTAGCGGACGAAGCTCATCGTGTAGGAGCCTCTGCCCTGCGTCATAGAGCGAAGGTCGATCGCGTAGGAGCTCATTTCGCCGATGGGAACTTCCGCCTCGACGATCTGCAGACCGTCACCGGTCGGGTTCATGCCCATCACGCGGCCGCGGCGCTTGTTGAGGTCGCCGATGATATCACCCATATAGGAATCGGGGATATAGACCTTCAGCTCTCCGATGGGCTCGAGGAGCGTCGGAGCGGCCTTGGGGATGCCTTCCTTGTAGGCGATGCCCGCAGCGGTCTGGAACGCCATATCGGACGAGTCGACCGGGTGGGAAGAACCGAAGTACAGAGTCGCCTTGAGGTTGACCATCGGGAAGCCGGCGAGAACGCCCTTCTTGATGACGTTGCGCAGACCCTTTTCGACGGAGGGGATGAAGTTCTTGGGAACGCAGCCGCCGACCGTCTCATCGGCGAAGATCATGTCCTCGGTCTCGTCCTGATGGGAGAAGCGAATGTAGACGTCACCGAACTGGCCGTGTCCGCCGGACTGCTTCTTGTGACGACCCTGCTGCTCGACGGTCTTCTTGATCGTCTCACGGTAGGCGATCTTCGCGGGAGTCAGCTCAGCTTCGACCTTGAAGCGGCCGAGCAGCTTCGAGCAGATAACGCCCAGATGAATGTCGCCAACGCCGGCGAGGATCATTTCCTTGGTCTCGGCATTGTTTTCGATGGAGAAGGAGTTGTCTTCTTCGTTCAGGCGGGTCAGACCGGCAGCGATCTTGTCTTCCTGACCCTTGACCTTGGCGTGGATCGCCATTGCATAGCAGGGCGTGTCGAAGGCGATCGGCGCAAGAGCGGTGGTCTTTCCGGGAAGGCCGAGCGTGTCGCCGGTCTTGACGGAGGAGAGCTTCGTGAAGACACCGATGTCGCCGCAGGCGATCGTGTCGGTCTTGGTGTTGTTCTTGCCCTTCGGGAAGAACATATTGCCGAGCTTTTCGGCATCGCCCGTGCGGGCGTTGTTCAGCGTCATATCGGACTTGACGGTGCCGGAGATGACCTTGAAGAAGGAGTTCTTGCCGAACTGGTCGGAGAGAGTCTTGAAAATGAAGACCATCGGATCGCCGTTCTCGTTCAGCACCAGTTCACCCTCGTCCGCGGTGGGCATTGCCTTGCCGCTCAGCGGGTTCGGGAAGTACTTCACGGCGCCGTCCATCAGCTCGGTGGTGCCGTAGCCTGCCAGCGCGCTGCCGCAGAACACGGGCGTCAGGCTGCGCTGGGCGATCGCATCGTGCAGACCCTTCTTGAGCTCGTCTGCCGTGAGGGGCTCTTCCATAAGAACCTTTTCCATGAGCTCTTCGTCGGTCTCGGCGACCTGCTCGTTGAGGAGCGCCATATACTCGTCGATCTTTTCCTGCGCGTCGGCGGGGATGTCCATCTTGCTGCCGTCGGTCTTCTTCGCGGTCTTTGCGAGAACATCGACGATGCCGACGGTCTTGTCGCCTTCAACGATCGGGAAGACAAAGGGAACGACGGAAACGCCGAACTTTTCACGCAGCGCGTCGTAGGTCTTGAAGAAGTTCGCATGCTCTTCATCGAGCTTCGAGACATAGAATGCGGCGGGGAGATCCGCCTTTTTCAGGGCGGTCCAGCCCTTTTCGGTGCCGACTTCGATGCCGCTCTTCGCGGTGAGGCAGATGACGCCGATATCGGCAACGCGCAGAGACTGCGCGATCTCGCCTGCGAAGTCAAAGGTGCCGGGGTTGTCGAGAATGTTCAGCTTGCACTTGTTCCATTCCACGGGGAGAACGGAGGTGGAGATGGAATACTGCCGCTTGGTTTCTTCCGCGTCGAAGTCCGAGACGGTGTTTCCGTCAGCGATCTTTCCCATGCGGTCGGTTCCCTTGGTCAGGAACAGCATATTCTCGGCAAGGATCGTCTTGCCGTCGCCGCCGTGGCCAAGCAGAGCAATGTTCCGGATGTCTTTCGCGGTGTAACTCATAGGTTTAACTCCTTTCATAAACGCCCGGCGCTGCCGCGGCGTGAAACGTCTGTACGTCGGTCAAGAGACACAACACGATTATTATATCGAATATGTTTGGCGTTTGCAAGATAAAAAGAGTGAAGAGCGATTTTTTCGAACCTCCGGCTGCTTCGGATCAGCTTCCGAAGCCCGACGTGACCCAAAGAGAGGGGATCAGCCACGCCAGATGGTACAGCAGAAGATTGACTGCGCTTGCCGATCCGACGGCTCCCATCAGCGCCAGCAAAACCATTGTGATGAGACCCACGACCGAGCCGAGCTCGGCGATCAGCAGCGCCTGACGGAAGCGGCGGCAGAAGCGCCTGCCGTTCGTGACCGCCGCGCAGAAGCTGAGGAAGCTGCTGCGCGCGAGAAGTGCGCAGGGGGAGCCTTCTTCCGCTGCGGAGGGGGAGCTGAGCCCGATGCGATCCCGCAAGACCGGGAACTCCAGGCGATCTGCCGAAAGTTTGTAGATCCTTCCGATGTTATCGGGGGTCATCAGCGCATCGCGTGTGGCGAGAATGGGGCGAAGCCCACGGCTGCCGAGGATCGCGCCGAGACCGCTCCGTGCGGCGTCGGAAGCGCTGTAGCGCAGCGCAAAGAGACCCGCTGCCTCGCCGTTGAGCGAGATATACAGCGCCTGAGCGACCCGAGCCTCGCTCGGGACCTCCACACCCATCGTTTTGAGGAAACCGCGGCTGCCAAGGAGAACGACGTCGCCCTGGATCTCTGCGCCGAGACCACCCGCGTCGTAGGTGCGGAAATGGTCGGTATGGAAGCGGCGGGCGTTTCGCAGTTCCAGCGATTCGGAAAAAGCGGAAGCCGCGCCCGCACCGGCTCTGTCGAGCATTGCTGCAGCATAGCCGAGCAGACGCTCCGGCGAATGCGCGCCGAAGACTTTGACGCCGTTGAGCGTGACGGCCTTCCCGGGGAAGAGGTCCTCATCCCGCAGGATGATGCCCGTGCTGCCGCCAAGGCGGTGCGCGCCGCGCCAGCCAAGTACGACAGCGCCTGCGGAGAGAAGCCGCTTGTCGAGCGTGCGGAAGCTTCTGCCGTATGCCCAGAACGCGCCGACAGGCGCGGAGCCGAGCAGCAGGATCGACCATGCCCAAAGGAAGTCGCGTCCGCCTTTT
>JAFVWG010000137.1 GCA_017501805.1 Oscillospiraceae bacterium | reverse complement strand
TGGCAGTCCGGCACGGAGTGAAGCTGACTGTTCAGACTGTAGCCCTTGACGGGGAAGTTTCCGTCCGCGGGGATGTAATCCTCAAGCGGGAGCGCCTTCACGCCCTGATAGAGCTCCTCGAAGCTGCGGGCGGTGAAGCGCCCGAGCAGGATCTGCACACGCTCGACAAGGCGCATACAGATATTCGCACGGGCAAGCGTCGCGGCGTTGCCTTCAAAGAAGATGCGGCGGTCTTCCACACGCACGTTCGCAAAGCCGAGGCGGCGCGCCTCATCTCCCGCAAGCCCCTCCAGACCGAAGAGGCAGGGGGCGCAGAAAGTCATTGTTTTTTCCATAGAGAAACCGTTTCCTTTGCAAAAACGCCGCAGCAGACTGCGGCGTTGATTTTTTATGTTATTTCGCGAGGAAGAGCACGCCGAGCGTGCCGGGACCGCAGTGGCAGGAAATCGTGCAGCCCGCGCGCGTGACATAGATCTTTTCGAAGAGTCCCGCGTTTTCCAGTTCCTCACGCGCGGCGTCGATGAGTTCTTCTTCCACGCCGGAGTGTGTGATGAACACGCGCGTCGGGACGACATCGCTCTGCGCGAGCCGGTCGCGTACATATTCGCGGATGCAGCGATCCATCTTGCCGCGGTATTTCTTCGAGACGTGCATCTGGCCATCCTCCACCACGATGGAGGGACGGAGCTGGAGCAGATTCGCGCCGAGCGCCGCAAGAGACGAGCAGCGTCCGCCGCGCTTGAGATACTCAAGCTGACTGACGACGAAGCTTGCGCGGACGCGCGGAACGGCTTCCTCCAACGCGGCGACGATCTCCTCGGGGGACTTGCCCTCGTCCGCGAGATCCTTCGCGAGCAGGACCAGATGACCGTGGCCGGTGGAAAGGTTCTGCGAATCCACGAGGTATACGTTCGGATACTCCGCAGCGGCCAGTCTTGCATTCTGGTAGCAGGAGGAAAAACCGGAACCGAGGCAGATATGGATGACGGCGTCGTTTTTCCTGCTTTGTTCACTGAAGAAATTGATATAGTCCGCCATATTGAGCGCGGAGGTGAAGCAGCTTTCGCCCTTCTCGACACGCGCATAGACTTCGTCCGGCATGGCGTCCACGCCGTCGCGGCGGACTTCATCGCCCATCGTGACACAGAGGGGCAGCTGGATGATCTGATTGGCTTGCAGCAGCTCCGGACCGAGGTCGCAGGTGCTGTCTGCGGAGATTTGTATCTTCATAGCGGAACGCTCCTTTTTGAAGTGACTATATCATAGCAGAGAGCGGTCGGAATTGCAACGATTCAGATGAGGAATCCTCCGTTGACCGGCAGCACCTGCCCCGTGACGAACTCCGCCCCGGACAGATAGACGAGCGCCTGCGCCACGTCCTCCGGTCTTCCGTGCCGACCGAGGGGCGTTTCCTCGCGGAGCAGCTCCAGCGTCTCCGGATCGAGAGAGGCGCACATATCGGTGAGGATCAGTCCCGGCGAGACGCAGTTGACGCGGATGTTCGACGGACCGAGCTCCTTTGCAAGCGACTTGGTCAGCGCGATCACCGCGCCCTTGGTCGCGGAATACGCCGCCTCGCACGACGCACCGACCTGCCCCCACATGGAGGCAACGGTGAGGATGCAGCCGCTCTGCTTTTGCAGCATAGCGGGAAGCGCCGCGCAGACGCAGTGGCGCACGCCGTCCACATTCACGCGGAAGAGGCGATCCCAATCCTCCTGCGAGATATCGGTGATCAGTCCGTAGTGCGCGATCCCCGCGTTTGCGATCAGCACGTCTGCGGGGGGAAGCTCGGAGAACGCTTTTTTGACGGCTTCACCGTCCGCAACGTCGCAGCAGACGGCGCGCGCGCCGGTCTCCTTTGAGAGTGCCTCCGCTTCCGCGTGGGAACGGAGAAAGAAAAAGCTGACTTCATCGCCGCGCTCCCGAAAGGCGCGGACCGCAGCCGCGCCGATGCCGCGGCTGCCGCCTGTGATCACAACATGCATCATACATCCGGCGCGGTCCGACGCCGCGCCCTTTCTTCGCGTTTTGTAAAAAGGCACGGGAGAAGCCTCTCCCGTGCCGCATATGCCGCATTAACGTCTGCGGGATTTGGTTCGATGATCCGCATACTGGCGGATGCCGGAGATCTTGCTGTCGGAGTCCGCCATAAAGCGCTTGAGCATTGCGTCAAACGAGGGCTCTGCGGGCTGCGGAGCGGCCTGCGGACGCGGTGCGTTGTGCGGCTTGCCCGGACGGGCGGGCGGCATCAGCGTGCGCTTGACGGAGAGGCTGATCTTTCCATCCTGCGTGCCGATGACCAAGACCTTGACGTCCTGCCCCTCGGTGAGATGCTCACGGATGTCGCTGACATAGGTATGTGCGATCTCCGAGATGTGCACCATTCCGGTCGCGCCCTCCGGCAGAGCGACGAACGCGCCGTACTTTGTGATGGTTTTGACTTTTCCTTCGAGAACGGTTCCGACAGTAAATTCCATAAATTGCTGTTCCTCTTTGTTTGTTTGGTCAGTTGCCGACGTCGCGGAAAACGATCTCTCCCGCTCCGGCAAGACCGAGCTTTTCACGCGCGACCTGCCGCGTGTGTTCTTCGGTCCCGATGGCGTCGATGTTTTCCTGAATGCGTTGGATGTCCTGTTTGGTGGCGGCGATGTCGCGATTCAGCTCTTCGGCCTGCAGTTCCTTGCGCTTGATCTCTCCCTGCAGACTCACCAGGGTATACACGGCGAACAAAACCAGAACCACTGCCGTCACCTTGATGACGGTGGACAAGAATTTGTTTCGCATACGGTATCCCTCCCCGCTTTCGTGCGCGGCGACGCTCGCCGTTTATAAAACACATTGTATACCATTTTTCACAGATTGCAAAGCATTTTTTGCAAAAAACGACGGTTTTTTCGAGAAAAAACCGAAGGGGGAACAGAAGCCCCCGCAGCAGCCTGTAAAAAAAGCGGAAAACCTCGTCAAAAAGGCAGCAAAACGCGCTAGAGAGCGTTCCGAAATAGACCGCTGCACCGAGCCCGACTCCCGGCAAAAAGAACAGTCGGAGCAGTCCCTCGCCGACCGTGAGCGAAAAAAGCAGCAGCGACAGCAAAAGGATCGCGCCGAAGAGCAAGTCCAGCGGAAGCGTCAGGTGCGGCCGCCGCCGTCGGATCACGCGGGCGACGTCATAGACTGTGCCCAGAGCAGCACCCAGCGCAAGAGAGAGCAGAAACTGCCGCGCCTGCAGAGCTACGGGAAGTTCCATTGTATCAGCCGAACAGGCGGCGCAGGAAGCCGCCTCCGCCGCGCTCGGTATCTTCATAGATCAGCGCGTCGATCCGTCCCTCCACATTGACCTGACCGCCCTCCGGGCTGAGCGACTGCAGATGCAGCCCCTCCCCGCGGACCACGAGCGTCCCGCGCGCAGTTTCCAGAACGAGCATCGTTTCGTCAAAGCTCTCCACATCCCGCACGCCGTCTAAGTCCAGCCGCCGCCTTCCGTCCAGGATCAGGCGGTGGGGCGCTTCGACCGCGGGCTGTTCATACCGTTCGGACAAGTTGATCCCCCCATACTTCAGAGTCATAGCTATCTATATGAAGAGCGGACGGGCAATATGCCCGTCCGGTGGTTCTTTATTCCTGCGGTATTTCGCGCCAGAGCGCAGCCGCGTCGTCCTTGCGGACGCTTTCCGCCACGTCCAGCACCTCGACTGTGAGCTGCCGCGTGCCGAACTGGATCGTGATGCGGTCGCCGATCTTGACGTCGTAGGACGCCTTTGCGGGCTTGCCGTTCACCGTGACCCGTGCGTGGTCACAGGCTTCGTTGGCGACGGTGCGCCGCTTGATCAGGCGGGAAACCTTGAGGTATTTATCCAAACGCATATGCCTTCTCCCATACGATCAGGATTGCTGTAAAAAAGTTCCGGCGGATGCAGAACATCCGCCGGAAAAAACGCGGTTGATTATTTCGCGACCTTGTCCTTCAGAGCCTTGCCGGCCTTGAAAACGGGGACCTTCTTGGCGGGGAACTTGACCGTCTCGCCGGTGCGGGGGTTGCGGCCTTCACGAGCAGCGCGCTCTTTGGTCTCGAAGCTGCCAAAGCCAACGAGCTGGACCTTGTCGTTCTTCGCAAGAGCTTCGGTGATGGCTTCCACAGTGGCGTTGAGAGCCTTCTCGGCGTCCTTCTTGGACAGCTCGGCGGCTTTCGCGATCGCAGCGATCAGTTCAGTCTTGTTCATAACTTTTCCTCATTTCCTCTATAGTTTTTGTTTGTTTTATTTTCTCGCCCGAGGGTCGGGCAATAAAACCGTTATGATGGGTCTTCCGATTTTGAAACGCTTTGGATGAAGCGGTCACAGGCGCGGTGCAGCGCGGTCTCGCTGTCGAGCGCACGCTCTGTTGCCGAGCCGACCACTGCCAGCAGCAGATCGCCCAGAGCATTGGCGGCATCCTCCGAAGCTTCGGAGGCGCGGTACGCCGCAAGTGCCTGCTCCGCATCGGGGAAAGGCGGCTCACCGCCGGATTTCTCACGGAGCTTCTCCGCGCGGATGAGTGCAGGGAGGCTCTTTGCCACGCCATCGAGCAGCATGGACTTGCTGCGGACGCCTTTTTCTTTTTTCTTCAGTTCGTCCCAGTCCTGCGCCTCGCCGCCCGAAAACAGGTGCGGATGGCGGAAGATCAGCTTTTTGCAGACTTTGTCGCACACATCGTCCACGGTGAAGCGGCCGCGTTCGCGCTCAATGTCCGCATGGAACACCACCTGCAGCAGAACGTCGCCAAGCTCCTCTTTGAGAACGGCGGGGTCGTCGAGGTCGATACCCTCGCAGACCTCGTAAGCCTCCTCCAGAAAGTTTCGGCGGATCGAAGCATGCGTCTGCGCGTGATCCCACTGACAGCCGTGTTCGCTTCGGAGAAACGACACCAGCGCGACGAGATCTGCGTAATTATAATGTTCCTTCTCTTTGAAATTTAGCATATCTATCTCGATTCTGCAAGAGTTTTTTCAAAATTATTGGGAAATCCTCAGCAAACGTGCGATTTTTTCACCTTTTGGGAGCAGCAAACAGTCTTCGTAGGTGATGACCCGCAGGAAAAATACGCTTATCAGATACACGATGCCGGCGAGCGCAACGGCTGCGAGGCAGACGAGCTTCTGCGAGGGAATGAAGCCGGAAAGCAGATCGTAGACCACGAAGGCTGCCACGCCCATTACGGCGGCGGCAAGGAAGGGCTTGAGCATTGCGGAGCCGATCTTCGCACGGTGCTCGCCGCTCAGACGGCGCATACTGATGAGGTTCAGCGCCGTGATGACGATATAGCACAGAAGCGTGCCGATCGGTGCGCCGACGATGTTGAGCGACGGA
>JAFVWG010000136.1 GCA_017501805.1 Oscillospiraceae bacterium | reverse complement strand
TGCGTGATATGACTGGGTTATGCTCCTTGATATAATCTCTGTGCATACGCCCCTACCGACCAATAGGTCTGGTTTCCTCCGGTAAGCGAATATCGGGAATATAGTAATCACCGCAACGGATATAGTTCAGTTCCTGCATCATATGTCCCTCCAATAAGATTCAAACATTCTGTTTAAGATAGAAAAAGGCGATACCTGGTTGTGAAAACCAAGTATCGCCAATTTTTCTTGTCGCACTCCTGTACGGCAGCTACCCTATGCCAGTAATGTTCTCATACTGTCTTATTGAGGTACGCCCAAGGCGTTCTTTTTTATTCTTGCCGTGCCACGCTGTCCCGCAGGATCAGCTTCGGCTCGATGACGATCGTCTGTCGGACCCCGTAGCCGGAAGTCTGCATCTTCTTTTGCAGAAGGTCCCACGCGATCTCGCAGACCTCCCGAGGCTTGGTGTCAATGGTGGTCAGAGACGGCTTTGTATACTCGCTTGTGCTGATGTTGTCAATGCCGATGACGGAAACGTCCTGAGGCACCTGCAGTCCTGCCGCTTTCAACCGTCGGATCGCACCGTAGGCAATGCTGTCGTAAGCGCAGATAACGGCAGTGGTATCCGATCGGCATTCCAGCAGCCGATCGATCCCGTCCTCTCCTGCTTTTTCGAAGCGGAAGCGGCTTTTGATCACTATGGGCTCTGTGTAGCCGTGCTTGGCGGCAGCCTCCAGAAAGAAGCCTTCCTTGGCCTTCGTCAGTTCCTCGCCGAGGAAGGCGATTTTGTTGTGTCCGCAGTCCAGCAGCAGATCCACCGCACGGTCCAGCGCTCCGCGCAGATCCACCTGCACAAAGTCCACATAGGACGCGTTGTTGGAGAACAGGGTCACGATCGGTTTGTCGTAGGCCTTTTTGATCGGTGCGTTCAGATTGAAGACGAGAAGTCCGTCCACCTTCAGATAGGCGATGTAGTAGTCGATCAGCTCCGCCTGCTTTGACGGGCTGAAATGATCCGCCGACACGACGCACATACCGTCCGCAGCTTCGATCAGCTCACGGAAACAGTCGATAAAGCAGGTGTAGTAGTTGCCGATCAGCTCCGGGCAGATGATGGCAACGATCTTTTTGTGATATTTTCCCTTGAAAAAACGACCGTAGCAGCCAGACTCTCTCGCCAGACGAAAAATGTGCTCCCGGGTTTCTTCACTGATATCATCCGCCTCACTGAATGCCTTGGAGACTGTGGAGACGGATACATTCGCCAGCTTTGCCAGCTCTTTCATCGTCAAATACATCACCCCCTGCCGATTATACTGCCGACAAAAAACACGGTCAAGATGTTTTTCGAAAAAGTTTCGGAACCTGTTTCGTTGACTTTCGAAAAATGTACCGTTATCATAAATTCAGACAGGAGGTAATGTTTTATGTGTATGATATCCGTTCACTTTGATCAGGTTGTGGGGCCTGTCAAGCCGATGCATGCGGTGAACAACGGTCCTGCTCACGCCCTGTCCAACGTGGCGATCAACAACCACGAGGCATGGAGAGATGCAGGCATTCCCTATGCCAGAAACCACGATGCGTCGCTGTACCCCGGCTACGGGTTGGAGCACGTGGTGGACATCAGTGCGGTGTTCCCGGATTTCAGCGCCGATGTCAACGATCCCGCTTCCTATGATTTTGTCCTGACGGACGAATACACCGAAGCGATGCTCGACAACGGAACGAAGCCCTTCTACCGTCTGGGCACGAAGATCGAGCACTGGACCAAAAAGTACGGCACGCTGCCTCCCGCAGATTTTCGGAAATGGGCAGAGATCTGCGCCCACATCATTGCTCACTACAATGAGGGCTGGGCCGACGGACACCGGTGGAATATCGAATACTGGGAGATCTGGAACGAGCCCGATTTGGGGCCTAAGACCTGGGGCGGTACTCCGGAACAGTTTTATGATCTGTTTGAGATCACAGCGAAGCATCTGAAAGAACGCTTCCCGCAGTTGAAGATCGGCGGTCCTGCGCTGGCGCGCGACACAGAATGGTCGGATGCATTCCTGCAGGAGATGCAGCGCCGCCGGGTCCCTATGGACTTCTTTTCCTGGCACATCTACTGTGCGGATCCTGCGAAGCTGACGGCTCGGCAGGAGGTGCTCCGTCAGCAGCTGACCAAGTACGGCTATGGGAACGCGGAAACCATCTGCAACGAATGGAACTACACCAAGGACCGTAAAAATCTGTTTGTCTACAATCTGGAGGTCGTGTTCTCCGCGAAAGGCGCGGCATTCTGCACAGCCTGTATGCTGACGGGACAGCAGTCCACTCTGGATATGATGATGTACTACGACGCCCGTCCCGGCACGATCCTCAACGGTATGTTTGACTTCTATACGCTGGGTGTGCTGAAGGGCTACTATCCCTTCAAGATGTTCAATACGCTCTACCGTATGGGAAGCTCGTGCAGCGCTCGCGCGGATGACAAAGACATCTATGTTTCCGCGGCCAAAGACGCAGCGGGAAACAGCAGCATCCTGCTGTGTTATTACACGGACGACGACACCGTTACGGAAACAAAAACGGTGCGGTTAGATCTGACAGGCGGGGCAGACAGCTATGATATGTATCTGCTGGACGCCGACACGGACGCCGCCTGCACCGGTGTCTTTACAGGCGGCTGCATCACCCTTGCACCCAATACGGTCGTACTGCTGAAATCCACAGGAACGGATAAAGGAGAGGTATAATTATGAATAAATTGCTGATCGGCTGGTCTGAGATCAGCATCACCCCGGATAAGAAAGTATCTCTTTCCGGTCAGTTTGCCGAAAGAATTTCGACTCATGTGGAAAAGCCCCTGACCGCCACTGCAATGGCAGTTCAGGCAGGGGATGAGCAGATGGTGCTGGTCAGCTGCGATCTGGTCGGCGTTGCCTGCAATCTGACCGATGCGATTCGGGAAAAAATCAAGGATAACACGCTGGGACTTGACCCGGCAAAGGTCGTTTTCTCGGCGATCCACACCCACACGGGTCCGTTGTATCCCCGTACCCAGCGCAGCGGCGGACATTTTATGTCCAACAGCTCCCGATTCACGCTGGAAAGCTTGCTGCGTCCCGGTCAGCGGTACGTGGAGAGCGCCGTGGTGGGACATAATCCCGAGATCATAAGCGAAGAAGATACCTTTGTCTTCCTGGTCGAAAGGATCAGCGAAGTAACGCTGCAGGCGTGGAAAAACCGCCGAAGCGGATCTTTTGCAAACGCCTTCGGACGTGCCGCGGTCGGTATGTGCCGCCGCGCGGTCTATTCGGACGGCACCGCCCAGATGTGGGGCGATACCAACACCGCCGTGTTTGAGGCCCTTGAAGGCGGAAACGATTCGGGCATCGAACTGATGTATGTCTTTGATGAGAAGAAGCAGTTGACGGGTGTTGTTGCCAATCTTGCCTGCCCCGCCCAGTGCGTTCAGCACCGGCACTTCGTTTCTCCCGACTTCTGGGGAGAAGTCAAAGTGCTTCTGCGTCAGCATTTTGGAGATGACCTGTTCCTGCTGCCGCTGTGCAGCGCGGCAGGCGACCAGTGCCCCGTAGACTTGGTGCGCTGGGTCAACCCCGAAAGCCCCATCAACGACCCCAACTGCGAGCGCGACAACCCACCCAAGAGAAAAGCCGATCCTTCCATGTTTGACCTGGCAGGTATGCGCAGAACCGGCAAGCGCATCGCAAGAGAGATCATTGATGTATACGAAGAAGGCTTGGATGAGGCGCAGGAGAATGTGGAATTCGTTCACGAAGTCCATTGGCTGCAGCTGCCGATCCGCCGTGCGACCCTCACGGAAGTGGAGACGGCGAAAAAGGCGATTCGCGAATATCTGCAGGACAAGACGGATGTTGATTATAACGACGCTGCGCGCCTTCAGGTGCATCTTGGAATGCTGAAGCGCTTCGAACAGCAGAACTATGTCGATGTGATGCCTGCAGAGGTGCATATTATGCGGCTCGGCAGCATTGCCATAGCAACCAATCCGTTTGAGCTGTTCCTCGATTACGGCAATCAGATCAAGGCACGTTCTCTGGCGGAGCAGACCTTCCTGATCCAGCTTGCCAACGGCACGGAGGGATATCTTCCCACGGAAAAGGCGGAGAAGGGCGGTCATTACAGCGCGTTCCTGTCTTCCGGTCAGGTCGGTCACGCGGGCGGCGAGCAGCTGGTGCGACAGACGCTTCAGCGGATCAACACCCTGTTTGCGGAATAATTCGGATTCACGGGAGAAGGCATTTTCCCGGTATGTGTTTCATGGGCGAAAAAAGAGTCGGGCTTTGAAGCCCGGCTCTTTTCCGTTCCCAAAAGGGTTATGCGTTTTTCAGATGTCTGCCGACGGCCTCGGCGAGCTGTGCGAAGGCGGGGAGATCCAGTGTTTCTCCGCGGACGGTCTCGGGAAGTCCGCATTCGGCGAGGATCGCCGAGACGGCATCCTTCGGGATCTGCGGGAAGCCGGAGGAGAGCCCGTTGCGGAGCGTCTTGCGGCGGTGTGCGAAGGATGCGCGCACGACCTTGAAAAACAGCGCCTTGTCGGGGATCTCGCAGGGCGGCGTGCCGCGAACGGAAAGCCGAACAACAGCGGAGTCCACCTTCGGCTGCGGTATAAAGCAGTCGGACGGCACCTGCAGGACGATCTCCGCATCGGCGTAGTAGCGGCAAAAAACGGTGAACGCGCCGTATTCGGACGTTCCCGGTCTTGCACAGATGCGCTCGGCGACCTCCTTCTGCACCATAACGGTGACGGCGTCAAAGCACTCTGTTTCCAGCAGCGCCGTCAGAATGGGCGTCGTGATGTAGTAGGGGAGATTTGCGCAGGCGATCCGCCGCATTCCGGAAAAATGCTCGTCGACCAGCTCGGGGATATTCTGACGGAGCACATCTCCGAAGAGCAGCTCCAGATTGTCCGCGTCTGCCATCGTCTCGGCAAGGATGGGGCGCAGCGCCTCGTCCACCTCGACGGCGAGTACCTTTTTTGCAAGCGCGCAAAGCTCCTTGGTCAGACAGCCGACGCCGGGGCCGATCTCCAGCACGCCGCTCTCTTCGTCCGCACCGCTGAGGGCGGCGATCTCCATCGGAACGCTTGCCACGCAGAGAAAGTTCTGCCCTTTTGCTTTGGAAAAATGCATCCCGTGCCGCGCGAGC
>JAFVWG010000135.1 GCA_017501805.1 Oscillospiraceae bacterium | reverse complement strand
TCGGAATGATCAGATCGACCAGCAGCGTCGCGATCGTCCTGCATCCGTCCTCGCCGACCAGTTTTCTGCGGCAAAGATAAAAGCCGCAGGCCATATACAGCATCATCTGCAGCAGCTGCTGCGCGGTCACCCATACAAGCCCCATAATAAAAACACCTCATATTTCCATTTCATTCTTGCAGTATTATAGTACAGAATCGCTGAAAAGCAAAGCGGCAATTTCCAAAAAACCGCGCTTCTCTCATTTGCACCTTGGATTGACACCGCGATCGGCGCATCCTATAATAAAACCGTATCAAAAAGGAGGGTGCGAACTATGGCAAATATCTATCGCGGAATGCCCGAGCTGATCGGCGGCACCCCGCTTATGGAAACGGTCAATCTCGAACGGGAGCTGGGTCTCGGGGCGCGGCTGCTCGTCAAATTGGAATATCTGAATCCCGCAGGAAGCGTCAAGGATCGCGCGGCGAAGTTTATGATCGCGGACGCGGAGGCGAAGGGGCTGCTCAAAGCGGGCTCCGTCATCATCGAGCCGACCTCCGGCAACACCGGCATCGGACTTGCCGCGATCGCGGCGTCAAAGGGCTATCGCGTCATTCTCACAATGCCCGACACGATGAGCGTCGAGCGGCGGAACATCCTCAAGGCCTACGGCGCGGAGATCGTCCTCACCGAGGGCGCGAAGGGGATGCAGGGCGCGATCGACAAGGCGGAGCAGCTGCACAAAGAGCTTCCCGGCAGCATCATCGCCGGGCAGTTCTCCAACCCCGCCAATCCCGCCGCCCACAGGGCGACAACGGGACCCGAGATCTGGGAGGATACGGACGGCGCGGTGGATATTTTTGTCGCGGGCGTCGGAACGGGCGGCACGCTGACGGGCGTCGGTGAATATCTCAGGGCACAGAAGCCCTCCGTCCGGATCGTTGCGGTCGAGCCTTCGGACTCCCCCCTGCTGTCCGAGGGACGCTTCGGACCGCACGCCCTGCAGGGCATCGGCGCGAATTTCGTTCCCGAGGTGCTCAATACCGAACTCTGCGACGAGATCTTCCCCGTTGGCGGCGACGACGCCTACGCCTTCGCAAAGCTTCTGGCAAGGAAAGAGGGTATCTCGGTGGGCATCTCCTCCGGCGCGGCGCTGTATGCCGCGGCAGAGCTTGCCAAGCGACCCGAAAACGAGGGCAGGACCATCGTCGTGCTCCTGCCCGACAGCGGCGACCGCTACTACTCCACCCCGCTCTTCACCGAAGCCTGACCGACGATCTGATTCTGCCAAAGGCTCCCCTGAAAGGGGTGCTGTCTGCGAAGCAGACTGAGGAATTGTCCATCCAATCCGTGCCGCCCCGCGACACACCGCACCTCTTCACTCTTCACTCTTCACTATTCACTCGCCGCAGGCGAAAAACAGCCTTCCCCTTGAGGTGCACAAAGCACGCGCCACAGCTAGACAGGCACGGCTTTGCCGTGACGGAGGGATTGTCCGTTCAATCGCGCGAAGCGCAACCAATCACCGTAGGGGCAATTCACGAATTGCCCGAAAACAAATGCGGGAGATTCGTGAATCTCCCCTACAAAGCGCCATACGCGCTCTGCATCCGTAGGGGAGGGCCTCCGTGCCCTCCCGAAAAAACATCATCACCAATCGGGAGGGGATGGAACCCCTCCCCTACATCTATCGCATATCGCACAAAAAAGCCTTCCCCTTTGGGGAAGGTGGCTGCGGCAAAGCCGCAGACGGATGAGGTCTCCGCCCGCAGGCGTAACCAATCGTTCCGCTCTGCGGAACACCGCAATCCGCATCCTGCATTTTGCATGAAAAAGCCGACCTGTGAGTTTTTCTCACAGGTCGGTTTCATCTTTTGTTATTACAGGAACAGCTCCGCCGTGCGGATCGCCTGCCGCAGCAGATTCTCGTTGCTCTGCACCACGGGCTGCGCCAGCGCCGCTTCCTGCGCCGCACGCTCGGAGAGCGTCGGCAGACGTCCTTCGTCCGTGACCAGACGGTAGACGCGGTAGCAGCTTCCGTGCAGCGGGATCACGCGGTCAACGGCCGCACAGCCGTTCCAGCGCCAGTTCTGCTCGAAGACCGTCATCACATTGTGTTCGGGATCGACGGACTTGCAGATCGCCCAGTGGTTGTAGCCCTTGCCGCGGGCGGCGGCGGTGGCAAACAGGATGTCGCCGGGCTGTGCCTCTGCGGGCTCTTCAAAGCGGCAGCCGGAGTCGTCGTTCACATAGGGACCGACGCCGGAGGGGACCATTTCAACGCCGTAGACGTCGCGGACGAAGCGGGGAATGAGTTCCGAGCAGTAGAGCTTCGGACCGCCGAGATTATAGCGGGCTTCCACGCCCATAAAGGTATCCGCCACAAAACCGTTCTCGGTGATGCGGACGTATTCACAGCCAAGGATCACTTCGCGGGCAGCCGCGGGCAGGATCGTCGCGCTCAGCATCAAAACGCAAAGCACGAAGAACAGCGCGCGGGTCAGCAGCTTTTTGCTGTGCATGACAATCACCCCTTTCTAAAGTCGCTCCGTAATAGTAACACATTGTAACTTCTTTGTCAACACTTTTGTTAAACTTTGTTACCTATGCAAAAAAGAGCCTTGGTTTCCGTATGGCGCTGTGCTATACTGGGAGCAGAAATTGGAGGGATCTGTGTGGAAAACTGTTTTGACCGTCATCTGAGCGACCGCGAGCTCGGCGAGATGAGTGTGCTCGCCCTCGCCCACCTCGGAGACGCGGTCTTTGAGCTTCTGGCGCGAAGCCGGCTCTGTGCACATTCAAATGCGCGCGTGAACGAACTGCACCGCCGCACGGTGTCTCTTGTAAGCGCAGGCGCGCAGGCGAAGCGTATGGAAAAAATGCTCCCGCTGCTGACCGAGCGGGAGCTGGCGTGGTACAAGCGCGGACGCAACGCCCACGCGCATCACGACGCGCCGAAAAACGCCTCTCCCGGCGACTACGCGATGGCAACAGGGCTGGAATGCCTGTTCGGCGTGCTGTTTCTCACGGGCGAAACAGCGCGTGCCAATGAGCTGTTCGTGCTGACATCGGAGGACGACCATGGCGTTTGATGCGATTTTTTTGTCGGCGCTTGCCGACGAGCTGCGGAAGAAACTGATCGGCGCGCGCGTGGACAAGATCCAGCAGCCGGAGAAAAACTGCCTGATCCTGCAGGTGCACGACCGCACCTTTTCGGGCAAGCTCCTCCTCTCCGCCGCAGGCGGCTCGGCGCGGGCGCACCTTACCGAGACCTCGCCGGAAAATCCGGCGCAGCCGCCGATGTTCTGCATGCTCCTGCGAAAGCACCTGACCGGCGCAAGGATCGCGGAGATCACACAGCCGCCCCTGGAGCGGCTGCTCGATTTTACCATGGACTGCACGGACGAGCTGGGCGAGCCCTGCCGCAAGCATCTGATTGCGGAGCTGACGGGACGGAGCGCGAATATTATCCTGCTCGGCGGCGACGGACGCGTTCTCGACTGTCTGCGGCGCGTCGACCTTGAAGATTCCGAAAAGCGTCAGCTCCTGCCGGGGCTGTACTATCATCTGCCCCCGCTTGCGGAAAAGCGCGACCCGCGCACGACGGACGAGCGCACGGTCGCACAGCTGCTTGCGGAGATCGACACGCCCGTGCGGTTGGAAAAGCTGCTGCTCGACCGCTTCGGCGGTCTGTCTCCGCTTGTCTGCCGTGAGCTTGCCTTTGTGTCCGCGGGCGATGTGGACGCGGACATTGCCCAAATGACCTCCGCGCAGAGATCCGCCTGCGCCGCGCGCCTCGCCGCCGCCTTTGCGGAAATGACGCCCGAGACCGCCGCGCCGTATCTTCTGTGGGAGGGCGCGCGTCCGCGGGAGTTCAGCTACCGTCCCATCGGACAGTACGGCGACTACCTGCGGCAGGAGCGTATGCCGAGCTTCTCCGCGCTGCTCGACGCCTTCTACGCGGGACGCGACCAACAGGATCGGATGCGGCAGCGCACGCAGAGCATCCACAAGGCGATCTCCACGCGCTACGAGCGCGTCTGCCGAAAGCTTGCCGCACAGCAGCAGGAGCTTGCGGGCGCGACCGACCGCGAAAAGCTTCGCCGCGCGGGCGACCTCATTATGGCAAACCTGCACGCGATCCGGCGCGGACAGACCCTGCTCCGCACGGCGGACCTCTACGATCCCGAGGGAAAGACGATCGAGCTGCGGCTGCGCCCGGAGCTTTCCGCGCAGCAGAACGCGGCGCGATACTATAAAGAATACGCCAAGGCGAAGACCGCCGAAAAGGTGCTGGGCGAGCAGATCGCGCTCGGCGAGCACGAAAAGGCATACCTCGCGGGCGTGCTGGACGAGATCGCGCGCGCGGAGAGCGAAGCGGACGTCACGGAGATCCGCGAAGAGCTGATCGAGGGCGGCTATGTGCGCCGCACGGAGAAAAAGCGGATGAAGACGCCTCCGCAGAAGCCGATGCTCTTCCGCTCCTCGGGCGGATTCACGATCCGCGCGGGACGGAACAACCGCCAGAACGACGCGCTGACGACAAAGCTCTCCGCAAAGATGGATATCTGGCTGCACGTGCAGAAGCAGGCGGGCGCGCACGTGGTGATCGAGTGTAACGGCGCAGAGCCGGACGACGACACCTTCACCGAAGCGGCGCAGATCGCCGTATGGTTCTCGCAGGCGCGGGACGGCGAAAACGTCGCGGTGGACTGCACCCCGATCAAATACGTCAAAAAACCGGCGGGCGCAAAGCCGGGTATGGTGATCTACACCCAATACCGCACGCTTTATGTCACGCCGGACGAAGCCGTTATAAAAAAACTGACCGTCGGGTAACGAAGCATCGAAGATCCGCATAAATTGTCGTGGAGGGACGCCCCTCTGCGACAATTTTTTCAGGAGGTCAGATTATGAGCCATTGTAATTGCGGAAAGAAACCTCTGCGCTTCCCCGGCTTTGTGGAAAACGCCTGCTGCAACCCCTGCTGTGACAAGGCCGTGCAGGCCGCTGTGGTCTCCGCCGCCTCCGATACGGCGAATCCGTGCTGCTGCGGTTGCTGCTGCTGCGGATGCTGCGGCTGCGGCGGGAATGTCGGCGGCGCGAACACGAACTGCGGCTGCGGCGGAAACGTCGGCGGCGCGAACACAGACTGTGACCGTCCGAACGTCTGCGATGTCAGCGGGATCTGGAATCTTCCCCCGCGCTTCCCCGGCTGCGGCTTCCGTCCCTACTGCCCCTGCGATCCGGACCGCTTCCCCCTGCCCCCGATCTGAGCAAAAAGGACGCGCTGCCTGCGGCAGCGCGTCCTCAAAACATTCCCGCACCATTCATTCTGCATGATGCATTCTGCATTTTGCATGAAAAACCGACCTATGATCGTAACATAGGTCGGTTTCACTGTTTTATGAATTTTCCTTGCTTTCACCGCTCTTGCGGCGGCGGGGTCTGCGGCGGCGGTGTGCCGACGGTGCGCCCTCGCTCTTCTGCTCCTGCGCGGCAGGCTGCGGTTTCTCCGCACGGGGCTTTGCTTTTTCCGGGCGCAGCTTCGGCTTTTCCGCACGGACCTTCGGTTTCTCCGCGCGGGGCTGCTCCGCTCCGGGCTGTGCCTGCTCGGCGCTCTTTCCGGATCTGCGGCGTCCGCCGCGTCTGCTGCGTCCGCTGCGGCTGCGGGAGGCATTGCGCTCCTCTTCCGCCGCCTTTTCCTTCTGCAGAGCTTCTTCCGGGGTCAGCAGTGCCTCGTCCGCCCAGACGAATTCCTCTTTCGGCTCGGTCTCCGAAAGATGACGGCGGCGGCGCGGCTGCGAGGAAATGGGCGCGAAGTCCTCCGGGATGGGAGGATCGGTCTTTTTCGCCTTGCCGTTGCGGGTCACATAGAGTTCGTCGTTGCGGCAGGTAACAAAACGGTCGGGCTCCTTCTCCATACGCACGCGGACGGTCTGCGCCAGCAGATTCACATCGGTAACGGTACCTCTTCCGTCCGGGGTATCCACGAAGGACTCCGCCTTCGGCGTGGTTTTGAGGAGGCTCTCGTACGCTTCCTGCTCGTATTTCAGGCAGCACATCAGTCTGCCGCAGGTGCCGGAGATCTTGGTGGGGTTGAGCGAAAGGCTCTGCGTTTTCGCCATCTTGATGGAAACGGGCTCGAAGTCCTCCAGAAATTCGCGGCAGCAGAACGGTCGTCCGCAGATGCCGAGACCGCCGACCATCTTCGCTTTGTCGCGCACGCCGATCTGCCGCAGCTCAATGCGGGAATGCAGCGTGGATGCGAGGTCTCTGACCAGATCGCGGAAGTCGACACGACCCTCCGCCGTAAAGAAGAACAGCAGCTTGCTGCCGTCAAAGGCACATTCCGCGGAGACAAGCTGCATATCCAGCTTGTGCTGCTCGATTTTTTTCAGACAGACCGCGAAGGCCTCCGCTTCCCGCTTGCGATTTTCGGCGTTGATCGCCTCGTCCTTTTCCGTGGCACGGCGCAGCACGGCGCGAAGCGGCTGCGTCACGCTCTCTTCTGGCTCGGCGTGGTTGGCGGCAGACACGGTGCCGTATTCCTGTCCGTGCGCGGTGTCAACGATGACAGCGTCGCCCACATGCAGCTGCAGCTCGCCGGGGGCGAAGAAATAAGGCTTGCAGCCGTTGCGGAACATCACGTCCACGACCTCGACGCTGCGGCCGGAAGCAGCGGTCTCCGCTGCTTCGGAGACGTTCTCCGCGCAGCCGCTGCATCCCGCGCAGTCCTCGCAGCAGGGCGCTTCGGGCATCGTTTGATTGTTGCGTTCCTGATCGATATCCATGATTATCTCCTTTCAGCGAAGCGTGACCGCCAGATAGCCGCACACGTGGCCGACGCCGGCATTGGACTCCGCTGCGTGGATCGCCTCGCTGAGCAAACGGCACGCATCCGATAATTCTGCGGTCGTCCTCGCGGAGGCGAAGGGTGTTTCTTCTGTTTGTCTGCCGCTTCGCTGTGCGAGCGCGGCGATCAGCGTTTCGCGGACCTGCCGCAAAACAGGGAGCATCTGCTCCCGCTTTCTCCGTTCGAGCTTGAACAAAGCCTGCGTGAGAGCAAGCGCATCCTGCCCTGCATAGGCGTCCAAGAGCTCTTCGGCAAGCGGGTCGGGCTTTTCTTCCTCCCGCAGGATCTTCTGCACCCGACCGATCCAACCCTCGCCGATGCGCAGGGCGCGGCGCAGCGCGGCGTCGTCCTTTTCAGGGAAGCGCTCGCGCAAAAACGGCAGTGCGTCCCGCTCGGAAACCGGCTGCAGCGCAAGCTCCACACAGCGGGAGCGAACGGTGGGCAGCATCGCCTCCGCACGGTCGGAAAGCAGGATGAACGCACCGTACTCCGGCGGCTCCTCCAGCACCTTCAGCAGCGCGTTCTGCGCCTGCGGCGTCAGATCCTGTGCACGGGGGAAGAGATAGACCTTTCGTTTCCCCTCTCCGGGACGGACATACAGCTCCGTCCGCGCCCGGCGCGCGAGCTCGACGGACACGGTCTTCTTCGTATCATCGTCCACCTCGGCAACATCGGGATGAACGCCGTCAAGCACCTTGCGGCACGGTCCGCAGCACAGGCATGGCGGCTCGGAAGCTGTACATTCCATCGCCGCGGCAAGCAGCCGCGCGAGCGTATGCTTTCCCGAGCCCTCCGGTCCGCTGAGCAGATAGCAATGGGACAGGCGTCCGGCGCGGAGATCTGCCGTGAGCCGCTTTTTCAGTTCTTCGTTTCCCAGGAGGGTTGAAAGGCTCATTTGTGCTTTCTCCT
>JAFVWG010000134.1 GCA_017501805.1 Oscillospiraceae bacterium | reverse complement strand
GGATCACCGACGCGCAGGGGAGAGTCGTGAACTTTGAGAACACGATCATCGTGATGACCTCCAACGCAGGCTCGGACCGCCGGGACGGCACGGTCGGCTTCGGTCACAGCGTCTCCGATCAGACGCGCGAAAAGGCACTCAAGGCGCTGGGCGAGATCCTGCGCCCCGAATTCATCAACCGCGTGGACGAGGTCATCTGCTTCAACCGCCTGACGGAAGAGCACTTCCGCGGCATCGCTGCCATTATGCTGCGTGAGCTGCAGGAGAGCATTTCCGATCGCGGCATCACCGTCCGCTGGGACGAGAGCGTGGTGGATTATCTCGTGAAGAAGTCCTACTCTGTCACCTACGGCGCGCGCAATCTCCGCCGTACGATCCAGAAGGATATCGAAAACCCCATCGCCGAGCAGATCATCGACAGCTTCCTCGAGCCGGTCTCCTCCATCACGGTCACCGCCTCGGAAGACAAGATCACCCTCAGCGCAGAGTAAAGAAAATATGCAGAAACGGTGCAGCTCCGATAGGGAGCTGCGCCGCTTTTTCTATGCCCGATGCGCATAATGCAGGGGATGTGCAATGTGCACAATAATAGGGGGGAGATTGAGGGGGTATCTTGTTGACAGAAACTGCTTGGGGGAATAGAATAAACTCATCAGATGTTTGCTCCGAAACACGGCTGCAAAATATTCAGAGAAAACACAGGAGGACTGCCCAATGAAAAAACTGCTTGCATTTATGCTCGCAACGCTGCTTCTCCTCAGCGCGCTGCCCTTAGCGGGCGCGGCGTTCAAGGATGATCTCGCCATCAGCCCCGATCACAAGGCTGCTGTGGAAGAAATGTCGCAGAGAAATATCATCAACGGCTTTGCGGACGGCTCGTTCGGTCCGCGGAAGACGCTCACCCGTGCGCAGGCGGCAAAGATCCTCTGCGTGATGCTCGAGGGCGCGGAAAAGGCGGAAGCCCTCACCAAGACAGAGACGGGCTTCTCGGATGTTCCTGCGAACAACTGGGCGGCGAAATACGTTGCTTACTGCGTGGACAAGGGCATCGTCGCCGGCGTCGGCGACGGCAAGTTCGATCCCGACGGCAAGCTCTCTTTCGCGGCGTTTGCGAAGATGCTGCTCGTCGCCTACGGCGCGGACGGCGCAGGGTTCACCGGCGCGGACTGGATGACAAATGTGGAGAAGGCGGCTGAGCCGACCATTCTGAAGCTCCATATCACCGACAAGCTGAACAACAATGCCCTGCAGCGCCAGAAGGCCGCGCAGATGGCATACAACATGCTGTTTACCGCCGAAGCGAAGGCAGCGAAGACGCAGAAGGATCTTTCCGGCAAGCTCCCGACCTCCGTGCCGGAGAAGCTGAAGGTCCTTGCCGTCGGCAACAGCAGCTCGAACGACTGCATGCTCTTCTATCTCTGGGAGCTGCTCAAGGACGTGGGCGTGAAGGAGTTCACGATCGCCAATATGTACAAGAGCGGCTGCTCGCTGCAGATGCACGCCGAGTTCGCGGTCGGAAAGGATACGGCATACCAGTACTACAAGCGTACGCAATCCGACGGCAAGTGGAAAAGCACGAAGAAAAACACGCAGACGCTGGACGTTCCCCTTGAGGACGAGGAGTGGGACATCATCACCTTCCAGCAGAATGCCGCGGGCTGCGGCCATGCGGAGACTTTTGAGCCGTGGCAGGAGCTGCTCCTGTACTATGTGCAGCGCAAGCAGCCCAAGGCGATCTTCGGCTGGAATATGGTCTGGGCGCTGACCAACGGCACCAAGAAGGAAAGCTTCCAGACCTACGGAAACGACCAGATGCAGATGTACAAGATGATCTCCGACGCTTCCGTGGGCAATATGGAAAACGAGAAGCGCTATCAGTTCCTCATCCCTGTCGGCACGGCGATCCAGAACGCACGTACCTCCTTCCTCGGCGACCGGCTGGACCGCGACACGGCGCACCTCAACAAGGGCATCGGACGCTATATCGCGGCGATGACCTGGTGCTGCAAGCTGACGGGTGCAGATCCCGACAAGATCACCTATCTGCCCGAGGATCTTGTGTTGGATAAGAAGGAGTATTCCATTGCGGGACTGGATATGTCGAATCCGAAACTGCTCGAAGCGCTCGGCAAGGTTGCAAGGGAATCCGTAAGGAACGCGATCGCCAATCCCTATGAGATCACGCCGTCACAGTACACGACCGCCCCGTAAATAAAACATCACCCGACGGTACTTGGCAAGGGGAAG
>JAFVWG010000011.1 GCA_017501805.1 Oscillospiraceae bacterium | reverse complement strand
CTCGACAGCAACATCACCCGTCTGGCGCTCTGCCAGATCGCCGCAAAGGCGAAGGGTCTGACCGAGCAGCCCTCCACGAACCCGTTCAAGGACACCAATGACAAGGACGTTCTCGCCCTGAACAAGGCGAAGGTCATCGACGGTATGACGAAAACGGAGTTCAAGCCGAACGAGCTGCTGACCCGTGCACAGATCTCCAAGATCATCTACGCGCTGCGCGAGCTGGTCGAAGCACCGGAAGCTGCAGAAGTTGAGAACAGCACGGCTTTTGACTGATCCCGAAACAGCATAATACAGAGCGGACAGCCGAACGGCTGTCCGCTTTTATTATAAAGGAATGTGTAATGAGAACATACGATGTGCCTGCGGCGCAGGAGGAATAACAAATGTACAATATGCACAACAATGGGCGGTAAAATTTGGCCGGGTGGGTAAAAGGGCTTCTTGTTGACAGAAGGTGTTCAGGAAGTTAGAATCAAATCAAGGAAGTTTTTTGTCCCGAATGCCGCGCTGTGCCGCAGAAGCTTAACGGCGTGAGTTTGAGAAAAAGGATGATGAACATGAAGCAAATGACGAACCGGATCTGCAGCCTGCTGCTGACGCTGGTGCTCTTTGCGGGATTTCTGCCCGTGACGACGGCGTCCGCGTATACGCTGGAGGAGAAACAGGAAGCACTTGTCCAGACTGCCTGGGCCTACTATGACAAGGGTTTTGCGGTGCAGTACGACTCGACCGACCTGAGCATTGTCCCTAAGGGTTCGTACGGTCCGCTCCGCATCACCCACGAAACGCCTCCCGAATTTGCAACGCCCGACGAGACGTTCTTCTCCGTCTGCTCGGACTACGCATATCAGATCTACTATGACGTCTTCGGCTATAAGCTTCTCAAGAACGCGTACTCCTGCTGGACGGGCGGTCTTTCCAGGCGCGTGCCGGGCAAGGACGCGATCTGCGCCTATAAGTATGAAAGCAGCAAGGATGACACGCCGCGCGAAAAGGCGATCACGGAGTACTGCAAGCATCTGCAGCCGGGCGATATCATCAACGGCGTCTCCAAGATCGGCGGCGGCGGACACGCGATGGTCTACGTCGGCGATTGCCTCGGCAACGGGAAGAAATATCTGCTCCACTGCGCCGGCTATAAGTACAACACCCAGACCGGTCAGGATCGCCCCGAGTGCCACACCGGCGCGATCAAGGAGATCCCCGGACAGGTCGTCCCCTGTCAGGGCGACACGCGCTACGGCGGCATCAGCCTCGAGCCGGCAGAGAAATATCTGCAGAAGCGCTATTCGCTCGCGAATAAATCGACTGTGGTTCTGAGCATCATCCGCCCGCTGAATGAGATCGGCGACGACAAGTATACCCTCTCTCCCTCCGCGCAGGCGAGACTGCAGTTCCCGCGTCTTGTCATCAACCGCACGGCAAGCGGTATGCGCTTCCGCGATGTGGAAGCGGGCAGCACCGTGACCCTTAAGGTCGAGCTGACCAACAACTCCAAAAAAGCCTACTCCGTCCCCGTCAAGGAAACCGTGCCCGAAGGCGTGACCTTTGTGCAGGCATCCGAGGGCGCGAACATCTCCGGAAAGGACATCACCTGGGATGTGACGCTGAATGCGGGCGAGACCAAGGTCGTGAGCTATGACTGCACCGTTACCGCGAAGCGCGGCGAGACCGTCACCTTCACCGGCGGCAGCGTCAGTACCATCCCCTCGAACACCATCAACATCCCCATCGGCGGAAAGCATCTGACCGCCGCGGAGCACGCCCTGCTTGCCGACATCGCCGCGGGCAAGCACAAGGATCTGTTCAGAAATGTGGACAGGAACATCATTCCCGAGCTTGTCTGGCAGAAGGTTCTGAATCTGAATGTTTCGTTCCCCACGCCGAAGGAGTTCTTCGAGGAGACGATCGAATCGACCGTGCATAAAAAGAAGACGGTCTATGCGCTGCGCAGCGATCTGACCGGAACGGCAAAAGAGTGGCGCAGCATGGTCGTTCCCGAGCTCTACGGCGGCTTTGCCCACGCGGAGATGGACTCGCACAAGCGTGTCCTCGACCTGCGCTGCGACTATCTGCGCCCGGGCGACGTTATCTATCAGTACAGCAATCCCGCAAAGCCCTCTGTCGGACAGACGCTCGTCTATCTCGGCAACAACAAGTTTATGAGACAGACCCGAAGCACCGGCGGCGCTGCCACCGCGACCTTCTTTGAGTGGCAGAAGGCGCACACCTTCCAGCTCTTCTACGTCCTGCGTCCGTCGCTGGCGTATGACGATCTGCACACGCTCCCCGCTCCTGCCGTCCCCGTGGACGAAAAGGGCTTCCGCTTTACGGACATACAGCCGATCGACTGGTTCTACTCCAATGTCAGAGAGCTTGCCTCCGACGGCATCATCAAGGGTATGACCCGGACGACCTTCGCCCCGAACGGCACGCTGACCTACGGTCAGGCGCTGAAGCTGATCGGCATGGCGGTCGGCGAAAAAGAGCCCACGAAGAGCGGCGCCCACTGGGCAAGCGGCTGGCTGACCCTCGCGAAGAGCAAGGGCTGGCTCGCAAGCGACGTCAACCTCGACGGCAGTATCACCCGTCTGGCGCTCTGTCAGATCGCCGCAAAGGCGAAGGGGTTGACCGAGCAGCCCGCCAAGAACCCGTTCAAGGATACCAATGACAAGGACGTTCTCGCTCTGAATAAGGCGAAGGTCATCGACGGTATGACGAAAACGGAGTTCAAGCCGAACGAGCTGCTGACCCGTGCACAGATCTCCAAGATCATCTGCGCGCTGCGCGAT
>JAFVWG010000133.1 GCA_017501805.1 Oscillospiraceae bacterium | reverse complement strand
TGCTCTATTTTTTCTTCAATTAAAAGACTTTTAATTATATGATTATATTCTTCTATATAATCTTTATATAGTTTAAAAGCTTCTTTTTTAAACATTAATTGATATTCTAATATATAAGTTCCTTTTGCCTCGTGTCCTGTAAAAGGGTCCATAATTTTAGGGACATAACAAATGTTCCATGGAGCCTCAAATAAAAAAATATTTTTTGTATATCCAAAAATATGAGATGTTTGATAGTTAAATATATTTTTGTTTCTTTTGTAACCTGTCATCGTTTCTATATTCCTTTTAGGCTTTGTGTTGTTTGAGGGGTCCTCTTTGATATGCTCATTTCCCAAAAGAAACTTATAAAAACTTTTGTATATTTCTGTGCCATGTCCGTTTCTTCCATAACCACGAATATATACTTCCTTATTATTATACACTCGATACAACAGGTTTTTCCACTCTTCTTTAACTCTTTCAACACTAGGAAAAATGGTGTTCTTAATACCCCATTCAAACAATTGCTCTTTCTCAATTCCAAAAAACTCCATAAATGACTTATATGAATCCATAATTTCCTTCCTATTCTCGACATAGTAGCACACAGCTCTCCACATGCGGCGTACGGGGGAACAGGTCGACGCCTTCGGCAGAAACAAGAGAATAGCCCTTTTCGGTCAGCAGCTTGACGTCGCGGGCGAGCGTGCCGGGGTCGCAGGAGACATAGACCACGCGGTCGGGGGACATCACCGCGATGGCCTCGATGACATCCTCGCTCAGCCCTTTGCGCGGCGGATCGACCACAACGGCGGTGGGGCGGATGCCCTCCTTTGCGAGCCGCGCGGCGGCTTCGCCCGCGTCTGCACAGAAAAACCGTGCGTTTTCGACACCGTTTCGGGCGGCGTTTTCCTTTGCGTCTTCGATCGCGGCGGGAATGACCTCCACGCCGATGACCTCGCCGGCGTCCTTTGCCAGCACGAGGGAGATCGTGCCGGTGCCGCAGTAGAGATCGATCGCCGTGTCATTTTTCGTCAGCGCCGCCTTTTCGCGCGCGATAGCATAGAGCCGCTGCGCCTGCTTACGGTTGACCTGATAGAACGAACGCGGAGAAAGTCGGAAATTCAGCCCGCAGAGGGTGTCTTCTATGACATCCGCGCCCCAAAGCGTGCGATATTCCGCGCCGAGCACGGCGTTGGTCTGCTCCCTGTTGACCGCAAGGACGATGGAGTTGACCTCCGGGACGGCTTTGCGGATCGCATCGACAAGTCCGTCTTCGTTCGGAAGCTTTTTGCCGTTGACCACCACGCAGACGAGCACCTGACCCGTGCCGAAGGCGCTTCGGACATAGAGATGCCGCACAAGCCCTTTGTTCTGCGTTTCGTCATAGACGGAGACGCGGTTTTCCCGCATCCATGTGAGGATCGCGTTTTTCGCCGCGTCGGCGTGCGCCGCCTGCAGGCGGCAGCGTTCAACGGGAACGACGTCGTGGCTGCGTGCGCGGTAGAAGCCCGCGATGGGCGCGCCGTCCGCTTCTCCGACAGGGAAGAGCGCCTTGTTCCGATAGCCGTCGGTCTCCTCCGCGCCCAATACGGGCAGCTCGCCCGGATCGACGCCGCCGATGCGCGTGAGCGCGTCGCGGATGCGCCCCTGCTTGAACCGAAGCTCTTCCGCATAGTCCATATGGCGCATCGAACAGCCGCCGCACTGCACAAAATAGGGACAGTCCGACACGATGCGGTGCGGAGAAGCCTCGAGCAGACGCTCAATGCGCCCGTAGGCGAGCTGCTTGAGCACCTTGACGATGCGCACCTCGGCACGTTCGCCGTCGAGCGCGCCCGCGACGAACACGACCTGTCCGTCTATGCGGCAAACGCCCAGTCCCTCGGCGCTGTAGCCCGCGAAAGTCACGGGATAAATTTCGTTTTTTCTGAGCATAAATCCATCACCCGACACAGTGTTTCATGTGAAACATTTCGCGAAAAGTATACCATAAGAATACACCTCTGTAAAGAACGGCGCTATGGACAAGCCGCGTGTTTCGCGCTAAGATAGGAGGGTGAAACGTATGGAAAGGGGGCGGTGCTGTGCTGTCCTACACGGATTGTAAACTCTGTCCGCGCGCCTGCGGTGCAGACCGTACGGCGGGAAAACGCGGCTTCTGCCAAATGCCCGCACAGGCGCACGCCGCCGCTGCGATCCTGCACTACGGCGAAGAGCCTGCGATCGCCGCTTTCGGCGGTGCGGGCGCGGTGTTTTTCTCCGGCTGCACGCTCCGCTGCGCCTACTGCCAGAATTACGCGGTCAGCGCGGAGGGGTTCGGATTTCCTGCGGACAGCGGAAAGCTGCGGGAAATCTTTCTGAAGCTCATCGAGGACGGTGCGGACTGCATCGATCTTGTCACACCGACGCAGTTTCTGCCCGATATCCTGCCCGCGCTCACGCCGAAGCTGCCCGTGCCCGTCGTATGCAACTGCGGCGGCTACGAAAGCCTTGAGACCATTCGCGCGCTGGAGGGCTATATTGACATCTATCTGCCGGATTTCAAGTATTCCGACGCGGCGCTTGCAAAGCGACTTTCCGCCGCAGAGGACTATCCCGAGGTCGCGGAAGCGGCCATCCGCGAGATGCAGCGGCAGGTCGGCGCGCCTGTCTTTGACGGAGAACGGCTCACGCGCGGCGTGCTCATCCGCCATCTGGTCCTGCCCGGCTGTACG
>JAFVWG010000132.1 GCA_017501805.1 Oscillospiraceae bacterium | reverse complement strand
GGTGCAACGGACTGATCCGTGCCTTTGATGCCGGGAACATTGCCGTGATCGGCGAAAAAGGCTCTTACATCGACGGACAGAGCTGCTTTGACCCGGAAGGGGAGAACGACTATCGCGGTCCGCACGGAATGAGCATCTGGCGCTGCAAGGGCATCCGTCTGGAGGGCTACACCTTCCTCAACAGCGCCAACTGGTGCCACGCGATCTTCAAATCGCAGGATATCACGGTGAAAAACATCTCCGTCTTCGGCGGACACGATGGCATCGACCTCCGCACCTGCGACAATATTCTGATCGAGAACTGCAATTTCAACACCGGTGACGATGCGCTCGCCGGCTTTGACAACAACGATGTCATCGTCCGCGACTGCACGCTCAACTCCGCCTGCCAGGCGATCCGTTTCGGCGGCAACAACGAGCTGATCGAAAACTGCAAGTCCGACGCCCGTGAATTCGGCTTCCGTCTCGCTCTGACCGATGAAGAGAGAGAAATGGGAGCGCCGACGAATGAATTCTGCCGTTTTGAGAGCATTGTCCTCTTCTCTTATTACTGCGACAACCGCGCCGTTCTCCGAAAGCCCGCGGAGAATATAGTGATCCGCAATATGCACTGCGCGCAGAGCCGTGAGATCGCACGCCTCGAATTTGACGGACTGCACCGCTGGTGCTGCAACCGTTCTCTGCGGCACATCGTCTTTGAAAATGTGACGTGGGAGGATGTCCTGCGCGCAGGCGAGATCTGGGGCGATGAAAACGAAAAGGTGACGTGGATCTTCAAAAACTGCCGCATTACCTGCCGGGAAGGCTCGGAGCAGGAGCCCCTCTTTGTGGCAGGCGGCTTTGAAAAGATCGTCTTTGAGGACTGCGTGATCGAAGGCTATGCCGAGCCCTCCATCTGGGCGGCGACCGACGGTGTGGTGGAAGTGATCCGTTCCACGCCCGTGCGCGTGATCCCCAAGACGAAGGAAGAATGCCTCGAGAAACATCCCTGGGGCATTGCCCGCGAAGATATCGGAAAGCCTATCCACTTTACAAGATAAGAGAAAAATCGCTTGCGGCGCAGTTTTCGGACTGCGCCGTTTTTGTTTGGGAAACGGCTTTTTGCACCCTATGCGGTGATTGACGAACACCCGAAAAACGTGTATGATAGATGCGGATTTTATGGCGTATTCAATGTGCAGAAATGCTTTGCCGCCGGCGGCGGCGCACAAACGCCGAATATGAAAGGGGATATACATATGAAACCGCTGTTTGAAATGCTGCAGGCACTTTCCCTGAACGACCGTTACGGCGCCCTCACGCTGACCTACGGACATATGACCGATGAGGATGTCACCGTGATCTCTGAAGAGGAAATCACCGCTCTGGAAGAAAAGTACGGACTTCTCGGGAAATATCTCCCTGCCGTACTGCAGGCGCGCCGTGAGCTGCCCAATGACCCGGACCGTATGCTGTGGGCGGCGATCGCTTCCCGCTGCTTCTCCGGCCGTACACCGGGCGAAGCCACGAAGCTCCCCATTCCGCTGACAGACGAAACCGTTGTGGGCGATATCGCACCCCTTTTCCCGCTGCTTGCGAATGCAGAGGCGGCGGCAAAGAGCTATCGCGACCACGGCTTTACCGAGGAAGAGATCAAAGGCTATATGGCGTCTCTTGCAGGCGGACTTGCCGTCGGTGAGCGCCGCACCGGTCGTCCCAGCCTCAGCAAGGGCTACTACCAGTGGTGCTCGCACTATGCGAATGCTTCGATTTTCAAGCTGGACGGCTTCAACTTCAACTTCAGAGAGTTCCCGAATTATGCGAACATCATTCGCCATAATGAGACCGGTGAGATCGTGATCCTGCTGATGAACAAGGTCTTCAACGCCGCGGGACTTCCGATCGAATCCGCGGGACAGAATCTGCCCGAGGGTGCATTCTCGACCTCCTTTGCGGAGACTGCGGATGCCTTCTACGGACATCCCGTCCGTGACTTCCGCTGTGTGCGCGAGCTGACGGCTTACCCGAAAACCGAATGGTCGCTCTTCATCAAGAGCGGCGATCCTGTGCTCGGCATCCATATCCCGCGCGGCGGCGATATCTCCGAGGATGCGACGCGCAAGGCGTTCTCCAATGCGCAGAAGCTCGTCCGTGAGCGCTACCCGGAGCGGAAGATCAAGGGTATGACCTGCAACTCCTGGCTGCTCGACCCCGCCTTTGAGACGATCCTGAAGGAAGGCTCCAAGATCCGCCGCTTCGGTGAGATTTTTGTCCGCTTCCCGAACAAGAGCGGCGGCGATGCACCGTACAGCTTCGTGTTCGACAAGAGAATGCCCGTGGAAGAGTGGCCCGAAAACACGAGTCTCGAACGCGGACTGAAGCAGTACTATCTCGACGGCAACTGCATCTTCTTCACAAACGGCTACTATCCGCTTGACGAGGATGTATGAGAAAACAAGCACTTAGCGCAGAGCTTGCTTATGCCGTCGGACTTCTCTTTATCGCGCTCGGAGTTATGTTCACGGAAAAAGCAGATCTCGGACTTTCTATGGTCGTCGCGCCCGCGTACATCCTCTACAGATGGCTGAATCCGATATGGAGCTTTTTCAGCTTCGGCATGGCAGAGTACTGCTTCCAGGCGCTCCTGCTTGCGGGGATGGCTCTGGTCCTGCGCCGCTTTCGTATGAGCTACCTGCTGTCGTTCGTTACAGCGGTCATCTATGGACTTATGGTGGACGGCTGTATGCTGCTCGGAGCATTTCTCCCTGCGGATACGTTCCTTCTGCGCGGACTGTGGTTTGTGATCGGCGTTGTCATCTGCTCTGCGGGCGTGTCGCTGATGTTCCACACCTATCTTTCTCCCGAGGTTTACGAATTGGCGGTTAAGGAACTCTCTGCACGATTTGGCGTGGAGATCCACCGATTCAAGACCGGGTATGACATCGCAAGCTGTCTTGTCGGCGTGGCGCTGAGTTTTCTTATCTTCGGCTTCGGAAACTTTGTCGGCGTGAAATGGGGAACGGTCATCTGTGCGCTTGCGAACGGACCTGTCATCGGCGCGTTTTCCCATCTGTATGAGCGCGGATTTGTTTTTTACGATGCGTTTGCTTGGCGTCCGTTTTTCACGGGCGAACCGCGTCTGGAACGCGAAAACGTGAAGGCATAAAACACAAAATTTCCCGTTTACATTTATTGCAAACGGGAAATTCACAAATTGATGATTTTTGTTTCACGAATCATTCACATTTTTCGTTTATGCTGTCATCAGAAAATATAGCAAAGGAAGTGCAATTCATGAACGAAGAATTCAATATGTATGAACAAACTTCTGCGGAGCAGGAATCTGCACCCGAACAGAACGCACCGCAGGAAAAACCCAAAAAGAAGAAAAAGAAGGTCGGTGGCATCATTGCGCTCGTACTCGTCTTTGCGATCCTCGGCGGCGTCGGCGGAAGCTATCTGACCCTGCAGTTCGAGCATTTGTTTGACCGCACACCTGTGCAGGATGAGCCTGCCGCGCCTGTCTTTGAAGAGGTCGAGATGCCGAAATTCAAGACAGTCGTCGGCGACAAGAGTCTGACCCCCGCCGATGTCTACGCGCAGAACGTGGACTCCGTTGTCGGCATCGTG
>JAFVWG010000131.1 GCA_017501805.1 Oscillospiraceae bacterium | reverse complement strand
TACGGTGTCCGATCGGATCTCCGTAACCCTTTGCGAGGATGCATATGACCTGCGCGGAACCTGGCAGCCGGAATGGTGCGAGTACAGCTTCCGAAGCTGCCTGGACAGACAGGAGCTCAGCGCTTCAATGCGTGGGAGTGCAGAGGCCTCGATCGGGTCTGTGCTGGATGTGACTGTTTTGCACGATATCCCGACACAGGAACGCGAGGACGACAGACTGCTGATCAATGTGCCGACGACAGCTCAGGTCCTCTACTATGACAAGGAGGGGGCTCTGCAGCGCTGTCTGCTTCGCGGCTACGCCGATGCGGAGACACAGCTCGAACGTGAGTGTGTATGCGAAGCGGTGGCGATACCGGGAGAGGCGGCGGCTCAGTACAACGGCAGCAGCATTTCCGCGGTTTGCCCGATGAGGGTGTCGACGGAGAGTTATTCGGACCGACCCTGTCGGACAATGGTCGGCGGAACGCTTCTTGAAGCAAACGCCGGAGAAAAGCGTCCCGCGGTCATTCTGCGAAGAGCAGGCTCGGGAGAAACGCTTTGGGAGATTGCAAAACAGTATCGCAGTACGGTGGATAAGATCGCACGTGCCAATAAACTGACGGAAGACAGCGTGGCCGAACCCTTGACGGTTCTGATCCCGATTTAAAACAGAGTTGCCCCGCCGTCGGAAAGACGGTGGGGCGTTGTATATTCCACGGTTTGTCCGAATATGTATAGGACAGGACAATGATCTCAAGGAGGAACGCTGATGGAAGAGAATCAAGTCTATCGAGAGTTGGGAAAACGCACCGGAAATGCGGTGCTGATCGGTGTGACAGGTCCGGTCAGAACAGGAAAGTCGACCTTTGTTAAGCGATTTATGCAGGAACTTGTTTTGCCGCATATTAAAGACGCATTCGCGGCAGAGCGTGCTCGGGATGAACTTCCGCAAAGCGGATCGGGCAGAACGATCATGACGACGGAGCCGAAGTTCATCCCGGAAGAAGCTGTCACGATCTCCCCGGATGACGTGACACAGCTTTCCGTACGGCTGATCGACAGCGTCGGATATATGATCCCCGGTGTGCTCGGCGCAGAGGAAGACGGTGAGCCCAGACTGGTCACAACACCGTGGTTTGACAACGAGATCCCAATGACGCAGGCCGCCGAGCTCGGCACAAAAAAGGTGATGGAGGAGCACAGCACGGTCGGTGTCGTTGTGACGACAGACGGTACGGTAACGGACATCCCGCGCGGTGACTATCTTGAAGCAGAGCGGCGCGCCATTGAAGATATGCAGGCGACAGGGAAACCCTTCATCGTTCTGGTCAATTCAAAGGAACCTGAGGGTGAGAGCGCGCGAAAGCTTTGCACTGAACTGCGGGAGATGTATCATACATCCGCGATGGCTGTCAACTGTCAGAAGATGACAGAAGGGGAGATCGGAGAAATTCTGACAGCCTTGCTGATGGAATTTCCCGCAGCGGAGCTTCGGGTATATATGCCGGGATGGCTCGCCAGCCTTCCCGAAGAGCATCCGCTCAAAAGCGGCGTGTATGATGCACTGAAAAAAGCTGCGGACCATATATCGAAACTCAGCGAGGCTGAGCCTGCAGCAAGTTTGCTGCGCGATGAGGATGTGTTCTCGGAATGTCGCGTCACGCAGATGGATCCCGGAAGCGGTACGGTCGGCATCACCCTGGAGTTTCCCGAGGAACTTTTTTATGAGACACTTTCCGGGCTTTGCGGTCTGGAGCTCCGTACGGACGGCGATCTGATCGAACTGCTGACGGATATGGCCACTGTCAAAAAACGGTACGAACGCATCTCGGGAGCTCTGGAGGAGGCAATCGCCACGGGCTACGGCATTGCGATGCCGTCGGAGGATGAAATTGAACTGCAGGCGCCGCAGATCGTAAAGAAAGGAAACGGCTTTGCAGTAAGACTGAAGGCAAAAGCTCCGTCCATCCATATGATCCGAACAGATCTCGAAAGTGAAGTTTCTCCCGTTGTCGGAACGCAGAAACAGACGGAGGATTTTGGCGCGTATCTGAGCAAGGCGTTTGAAACAGATCCGAAAACCGTTTGGGAGACAAACATTTTCGGCAAGCCGCTCAGACAGTTTGTGAACGAGGATCTCGCGGGGCGTGTGCAGAGAATGCCGGAGACGGTCAGACCGAAGTTCCGCAGGACACTGCAGCGCGTTATGAACGAAGGTGGCGGAGGACTTATCTGTATAATTCTTTGATCGCATAAAAAAGTCCCGGGCAAACCTGCCCGGGACTTTTTTGTGGTTATTTAGGCCTTCTCGATGGTCAGCGTTGCAACATAGGTGTTGCCGCTGCCGGCGACAGTGTGCTTGAAGGTGTAGGTGCCGACACCGAGGGTCTTGTAGGTCGAGCCAAGGAAGTAGCCGAAGCCGCGGTTCATGGCGTCGCCTTCGTAGGTGATCTCGTAGCTGCTGAGATCGTCTGCGGTCAGCATGTTGTTGTTGGCAACAAACGTTGCGATGATGGCATCCATCTCGGCAACTGCTGCAGTATCCG
>JAFVWG010000130.1 GCA_017501805.1 Oscillospiraceae bacterium | reverse complement strand
TGGCGTATGCCTACAACAAAGGTGCAGACGACGCAATTCACCAGGCGCAGGACGCAGGACTGCTCCCCAGGATGAAAGCGGTATGGAGCACGGCGGCAGACGAAGGCGTCTGCGGAATATGCGGCGCCCTGGATGGCGTCGAGATAGACCTCGGCGACAGCTTCGAGTACCCCGGACGTTCACTCTACGGCGGACAGAAGCAGACACCGCCTGCACACCCACGCTGCAGATGCGCCATCTGCTACGAAGAAGCAGAATAGGAGGAACGACAATGTTCACATTCAAGGAGGCTCTGAAAAACGAGCCGATCAGGAAGTCGTCCGGAGTAACCGGGCGCTTTAAGATAGCAAAATCGGATGACGACAAACGCCTCGCCTTCGGCTGGGCGAACGTTTCCGTGAGCGCCGCCGGAGAGCAGCTGGTCGACTGGCACGAAGACATGATCGACATTGAAGAGCTGGAGCAGGCGGCTTATAAATTCGTGGAGCTTTACCGCGAAGGCGGAGAGATGCACGAACGCGGCGGATGCGCCGTCCTTATCGAAAGTATGGTATTCACCAAAGAGAAGCAGGCCGCCCTCGGACTTCCCGAAGGCACCGTCCCGGAAGGCTGGTGGATCGGTTTCTACGTAACCGACGACGACGTCTGGGAAAAAGTCAAATCCGGAGAATACCCGATGTTCAGCATCGAGGGCGAAGCCATCAGAGAGCCGGTCGAAGAACCCGCCGAAGGCGCCGAAGCGTAAGCTCGGCAAATTACCGGCAAGTTAAAAAACCCTGATAAATAGAGGGCTCCACCCACCGGCGCCCTTTGTTTATAAAAAATTCAGCAAGAAAGGAGGAAAAGACCAGTGGCAAAATCGAAACTCAAGGACCTGAAGATCACGAAGGTAGACTTCGTGGATGCTGGCGCCAACCAGCAGGCGGACGTTCTCATCTTCAAGAATAAAGAAGGGGCGGCCGCACCCGTAGCGGCAGAACCGACTCAACAGAGCCTGGTGAAGCGCTTCCTTGCGGGAGTGATGTCCTTTGCAAAGCGCGAAGGCATCGAGCAAACGGAAATCGAGGAAATCGCCAAAGGATGCGACGCGGAAACATTCGATGAGAAATTCCAGTCCGCGCAGCTCCGCAAGACGACCGACGAAATCTGGGACTTCTGCTATTTCCTGCAGGATAGCCTCTGCTCCATCGTTCGAGACACCGACGTGGCAGTCGCGGATAAAGGAACGATGATGAGCCAGAGTCTCGCTGAATTTAACGAAGCGGTCACGGCCGCAATCGCACTCTGGGCAAGCGGAACACCCACAAAGGTGCTCAAAAACGCTCCCGAAATGACTGCCGAACAGATAGAAGTCGCCAAAGCAAGGCTGGAGGCTTATATCGCCAAATCCACCGGCACAGAACCTGCCGGAACCACACAACCTGGCACCGATCCGGTGACCAAAACCATGAAAGGAGTCGAAGAAGACATGAAAATCGACAAGAGCAAACTCACTCCTGAAGAGCTCGCTACTCTCGAAGCTATCGAGAAGAAGGCTGGCATTCAGGACGACGAACCCGCCGCTACTGACCCTGTGGCAAAGTCCACCGAGCCTGCGGCAACCGAACCCGCTGCTGAACCTGCAGCAACTGATCCTGCTCCCGCTGCCGAGCCTGCAGGCAACGAGGACATCTACAAGGGCCTTCACCCTGCCGTAGCCGCTGAATTGAAAGCACTCCGCAAGAGAGCTGACGAAGCAGAGGACCGCGAACTCGCAGAGGTGGCCAAGAAGTACGAAATCATCGGCAAGAAGGCCGAGGACCTCGTGCCTCTTTTCAAGTCCCTCAAGGCAGCCGGTAACGGCGCATACGACCAGATGATCGCGGTATTGGACGCTTCCGTCCAGACTGTCGAGCAGTCCGGCGCGTTCAGCGAAATCGGCAAGAGCACCAGCGGCGGCCAGAACGACGCATGGGCACAGATCGAGAAGCACGCTGAAGCAATTCAGAAGAGTGCTCCTACGATGACCTGGAACCAGGCTATCGACAAGGCCTGCGAACAGCACCCTGAACTCGTAGTAGAATACGAGACTAACAGATAAGGAGGAGAAATCATGAGCTATTTCGGAACTACTATCAATGACAGCGCTACCATCGTGGGCGCTGCCGCAGCAGCACTCGAAAACAACGCTTTTCTCGCTGCTAAATTCGACGCTAACGGCAAGATTGCCGTAGCAGACACAAAGGGCGAAAACGCTATCGGCTTATTCCTCGCTGCAGAGGAAGACATCAAAGCCGGTGAAGACGTGAACGTCCAGATCAAAGAGTGCGGTCTTTGGAAGGCTGGCGAAGCCGTAAAAGCCGGAGACGAACTCACCACAGACGCCAACGGTAAAGTCATCAAGGCTACTGCTGGCAATTTCATCACCGCTATCGCGCTTGAAGCAGCCAACGCCGCAGACGACGTCATCAAGGTACAGATCGTCAAGGCTGGCTACAAGGGCCAGGACGGCGCCAATGAAGGCGACGGCGACGATGCGTAACCGCTAAAGGAGGATACAAACAATGAAAAACACTAACGCAGGCATCCAGAGCGCAATCGCGAAAGGCTGGAAGCCTAACAACTACTTGACAAATATGTCAATGGCGCACTTCGCCAACCCCGCAGACTTTGTCGCAACGAAGATCTTCCCGATCTGCCCTGTTGCACAGAGCTCCAGCTACTACTACAAATTCAGCAAGGCAGACCTCGCTCGCGACAACGTGAGCCGCAAGCCTGCCTTCGGTAAGGTTCAGCCTGCCGTAATGGGTCAGACCGACGACACCTACAAGTGCGAAGTCGATCAGATCATCGTAGGCATCGACCAGATCGCTACTCTCGACTTCCAGAGAGCACACGCTCCTGGCGTCGCAGATCCTCGCCGCGCGAAGGTTCGCTTTGCGACAGAGCAGATGCTCCTCCACCAGGACATCCTCTTCGCACAGAACTTCTTCAAGGCTGGCGTATGGGCCAACGAGTGGAGTGGCGTAACCGCTACCCCTGGCGACAAGCAATTCTTGAAGTTTACTGACGCGAACTTCGATCCCGTGAACTTCTTCGACGCACGCAAGAAGGACATCAAGCTCTCCGGCCGCAGAACTCCTAACAAGCTCTGCCTCGGTGTTGATGCTTTCAACGCTTTGAAGAACCACGGCGACATCATCGAGCGCGTGAAGTACACCGGCAGCACCGCAAACCCTGCTACTGTAAACGAGCAGGTTCTCGCGCAGCTCTTCGGCTTCAAGGAAGTCGTTGTGCTTGAGAGCACCTACAACAGCGCAGGCATCGGCGGCGAGAACATGGAATTCATCTGTGATCCTGCTGGCGCTTTGCTTTGCTACGTAACTGACGCACCTGCCATCGACGAACCTTCTGCCGGTTATATCTTCACTTGGGATATGCTCGGCAACGGCCAGCACGTGGCATTCGACCAGTACGAAGGCGAGAAGGGCACTCACAGCGAATTCATCGAAGGCTTGATGTCCAGCGACATGAAGAAGACCTGCGACGACCTCGCTATCTACTTCAAGGAATGCGTATAAGGAGGGGCAGACGATGAACGGCTATATTGCACTTAAAACCATTACTCTCTCCGGCGTCGAATACGCTGCAGGAGACAGCATCCCGGCTGACGCCGTTCTCCCTTCCCGCGTTCCCGCACTTATTCGCACGAAGTCCATCGCTCGCGCAAATAACGAGCACCCCGTAGAAGCGCAGAAAACGGCCCAGGACGGCGCAAACGATGTCGTAGGGGTAAACTTACCCATCCAGACAGAAAACGGCGTCCTGGACCTTCCTGCAAGCGAGGAGGACATCGTGAAGGCAGTCGAGGTCATGCAGATGAACGCTGAAGACGCCGCAAAGGCAGTCGGCGACATTGAGTCGGAGACAGCGCTCATCATTATTGACGCCTGCGAAAGCAGAAAGACTGTCAAGACTGCCGTAAAGGCAAGGGCGGAAGAACTCAACGCAGTAGCTGATAACGAAGGCGACGACGACCAGGATGGCCAACAGGATCCTGACGGCGGCGACGCTGACGGCACCGGCACGGAGGGAGACACCGAAAACGGCGGTGATGAGTAATGGCAAGATACACCTACTCATACGACGCCACCAAAATCGGCGAACGCGGAAAGGATAGGATGCGCTTCGAGCTCGGCGACACTATGGTCGAGGGCATGGAGCAGACGTCCGCCCTTTCCGACGAAGAGTACAACGCCATCATCCAGGCATACCCCGGCAAGTGGAAGAAAGCCAAGCTGGCTCTCATCGAGAGCATCATGCGCCGCTTTTCTTACGAGGTGGACACCGACGTGGGTCCGCTTTCGCTTTCGCTTCGCCAGAGGTACGACGACTGGAAGGCGATGTACGACCAGCTGAAGAAAGAGGTCTGCGCGGCTACCGTTCCCAGCGCAAACCCGGCGGCGATACACGGTGGTCGTTACTTCACGGAAGGAATGCACAACAACCCGAACGCCGGAGGAACGGAGGCGAAAGGAGGCGGCCGTCGTGTTTTACCATAGACCTGAAAACCTCTGGAAGGATTTCGTGGTCGAGAGCAAAACGGAAAGCACGACAAGCCGAGGACGCGCGGCAAATTCCTACGATACCGAGCACCCAGAATACATCCACGCCATACTGTGCGGCGCCACTCCCAGCGAGAAATTGAAATACCAGCAGATGGGACACCCGATAAGCCACGTTATAAGTCATCGAGGAAAACCGAAAGCCAAAGAGGGCGATCGGCTACTACTTCAAAATCGCGCGTTTTATGTGCAAGGCGTGGACGATCCGGGCGACCAGGGAATCTGGGCAATTTACTACGCGGAGGAAAGGAGCGACGCTCACGATGGAAATCAACTGGAGTAAGCAAGAGGCAGCGGTACAGAATCGCATCAAGGAAGCCGTGAGAGACGCCAACACGAAGGCAAAATCGTGCGCCGTCCGAGCTTCCAACCACCTACGCAACGCCGCACTCAACGTCCTACGCGGACAAAGAAGCGGCAGGCGGTACAAAAAGCCGCACACCAAGACCTACTACACCGCATCGGCGCCGGGAGAGCCACCGGCAGTACGGACCGGTATGCTCCGCATGAGCTGGGGCATGAAAGCCGAAGGAGACGGCAAAGGAAACTACACGGCCGGTATTTACACCGACGTGCCCTATGCTGAAGACCTCGACACCGGAACGCCAGGCGGGAAGATTAAACCACGTCCGTACAAAGATAAAATCATCGAAGAGGCCAAGCCGAAGGTCATCTCGGTATTTTCAGAGCTCGAAACCAAGTGAGAGGAGGAAAAGCCATGTCGATAACCACTAACACCACCGCGCCGACATTCGATCGCGCGAAGGTTCAGAAGGGCGACTTCATCAGGGCGAAATATCGCTCCTGGGAGAAGCCACACAACGGCCTCGTAGCAAACGTAACCGAGGACGAAATCCGCGTCCTTTATGTGCCTGACGTCGGAAACGTGACGAACTACTTCGTCATCCCGATCGCAGAGATAGCAGAAGGACTG
>JAFVWG010000129.1 GCA_017501805.1 Oscillospiraceae bacterium | reverse complement strand
GGGAGACATCCCCGAAGACATTCCGGTGACAACCTTCAGCGGATCCGGCGGAGGCAACAACGTCGAAATCAAGGTAGAGGTCAACCCGCAATTTGTAATCGAAGCCAGAGACGCAGGCTTTGATGGCGAGAGCTTGATCGCCGTCATCAAGGCACACATCCGCGAACTGGTGGACGACATCGGCGATGAGCTGGCAGAACGCCTCGCTCGCGTCTTTGCCAATATGCCTGTGAAGGGAGGAGTGTAACACATGGATTTATACCTGACCGAAAAAGACACCGGCTGGAGACTTTCATGGTGCCTCCTCCCGGAAAAGGTGAAAGCGAAGGCGGACAGCGACTTCATCACCTACAAATTCATCAACATCGGCGAAGTTAAAATACCGAGCGGACAGAAGCTCCGCACATTCTCATGGAGCGGAACATTCCCCGGACCGGCAATGCGTCAGATGCCGTTTGTAAAGACGGCGCTCTACCATTCCCCGAAGGAGATGATCACGTGCATCGAGAAGTGGAGAACGAACCGCACGGAGCTGGTGCTGATGCTTACCGAGACGCCGATATACGCCAACGTCTATCTGAAGTCCTTCACCTACGAGCCGACCGGCGGCGTGGGCAATTACGACTACACGATAGAATTCATCGAGGCGAAAGCGGCGACGGTTTACACCATCACGGAAGCACAGACCACCCAGAGCGCCCAGAATTCGAACGTAGCGAGCGGATCGAGACCGACGACTAATTCTACCAACACCCCGACAAAATCGGAGCAGACGAAGACGTACACGGTCAAGAAGGGCGACTGCCTCTGGAACATCGCAAAGGCGAAGCTGGGAAGCGGAGCCAAGTACACGGCAATCTACGCGCTGAACAAAAAGACGATAGGATCAAACCCGAACCTCATCAGACCGGGAATGGTTCTGCTCTTGCCTTATTAAGGAGGTGCAGCACGGATGATTGACGTCAGCAAAATCACATACAAGACCTATCTGCTCCGGGAGAACGGCGAACAGCTGGACATCACCGGAGCCTCAACAGACGTCGGCTGGGAGGAAAACGAGGGAGAGCTCGCACAGCGTGTCTCCCTCAACCTCGCCAACGTCGTCCACAAAGGAAGCAGAATGTCGACCCTGGCAAAGCCGAACTGCTACATCATCGTCAAAGCCGAATACGGCGGAGAATCTGAAGAAGTAGCAAGAGGCAAGATCACGGACTGGGCACCGGCGCGCTCCAGCACGTCGGACGCCCTCGACCTTCTCGGCTATGACGAATTATTCGACCTGCAGGGATCGCAAGACAACCGATACATCAGCGCAGGCGTAGGCACCAAAACCGCCCTGATGGGGATATTCAACGACTGGGGAATCCCGGTGGAAAAGTACGAAGGACCGGACGTCTCGCACGCGAAGACCACCTTCAAGAACGAATACCTATCAGACATCGCCCTGGAGCTTCTGGAGACCGCCCATAAGCACGGAGGCGCAGACTGCATCATCCGCGCCAGGAAGGGCAAGGTCTCGGTCGTTCCGAAAGGCAGTAACTCAACCATTTACTGCTTCGAGGAAGAGCGAAACCTCGAACTGACCAAGTACAAGATCAGCACCGGGGACATGGTAACGGTCGTAAAAGTCGTAGCTTCAGAAGACGACGACGGCCGCCAAGCGGTAGAAGCCATCATCAACGGCAAGACGGAGTACGGCAAGCGCCAGAAGATCTACGTCCGCGATGATGACGACTCCCTGGCGACCGCCACAGCTGCCGCAAAGGAAATCCTCAAAGAAGAAGGCGAACCGGAAGAGACAATGAACTTCAAAGCACCCGACATCCCCTGGCTCCGCAAAGGAGACAAGGTGAAGGTGACCGCCCGCGTTTTCACCGGGTACGCTCTTGTCGTTTCCATTCAGCACAACGCCTCCAACAAGTCCATGAGCATGGGACTGGTGAAATACAACGCAGACGCCATCAAAGGCAGCGGCGCCGTACAATCCACAACCACCAAGAAGGACTACAAGGTCGGCGATATCGTCAACTTCAACGGAGGAAACCACTACTACACGTCGCAGGACGCAAGTCCGCGCGGCGGCAACAGAACCGGCGGCAAAGCAAAAATCACCGTCGTAGCAAAAGGAGCCAAGCACCCATACCACCTCATCGGCGGCGCTTATAACAACGTCGGCGGCAGCAGTAACGTCTACGGCTGGGTAGATGCTGGCTCGTTCAGTTAAGGAGGCGAGGACATGGACGAAGGAATGAACAAGCTCGCAAGAGTGCTCCACGGCCGAATACAAGGCGAACGAGAAGCGCACAGCTCCCTCGTGCTTGACTTCGGAGAAATCCAGAAGGACTACAGCCTCCTCACCAACACATACCCGATACCGATCCCGAAAGCGGACTACCTCGTTCTCGAAGACTTAACCCTCGGAGAGACCGGGACGAAGCTCACAACAACCACCCAGAACGGCGCACACACCCACGGCAACAACGGAAGCCACGGAGGACACGTAGGCGGCGACGGATCCCATGAGCACGAAAGCAGCGGAACCCACAGCCACACCGTCCTCATTCCCGAAAAGCTCCGCTGGCTCAAGCCTGGCGACCGCGTCCTGGTGGCGTGGGTCCAGCACGACGCCATCGTCGTGGGAAGAGTCCGCCCGGCGACTGACATCGGATAGGAGGCGAAATCATGGCAGAAAAGAACCTATTCCCCGTCTTTGACGTGCCGGAGATCTCGGCGCCGACGCAGAGCGAAACGCGAACGTACAAACCGAGCGTATTCTTCGACTACGACAAGGGCGACTTCAGGCTTGATGGTGCCCATAAGATGACCGCCTCCACCGGCAAAGAAGCCTATATGCAATGGTGCCGCAAGGTCGTAATGACCGAGCGCGACGCTTGCCTCGCTTACAGCACAGACATCGGCATCGAAGGAGAGGCGGCGCTTGCAGAGGGCGACCACGCCGCCGTGGAATCGGCACTCGAAAAAACCATCACAGAGGCGCTCATGGTCAACACCCACACCGAGTACGTCCGAGGCTTTGAATTCAGCTGGAGAGCAGACGCTCTCTACATGGCATTCACAATCAAGGGCAAGGAATGGGAAGAAGAGACGATCAGCGTCTTATACCCAACGTAAGGAGGAAGAAGCATGGCAACAAATACCACATTCGTCCCGCCTGCCTGGCTGGAAGGTCAGGACGCGGAGACGATCCACGCGCGAATGATGCAAAACCTCCCTGACGACATCGACGACACCGAGGGCGGATTTCCGTGGGACTTCACGAAGCCGACGGCGCTGGAAAAAGCAGAGCTGCTCGAATTCCACATGATGGAGACCACCAAAATCATGCACTATATGTTCTCCTACGGAATCTACCTCGACTACCACGCAAAAGCGGTAGGCATCACCAGAAAGGAAGCGAGCCGCGCTTCAGGAAACCTGCAGATCACCGGCTCACCCGGTACGGTTATCCCGAACGGTTTCCTTTTTGCCGTTCCGGCATCCGGAGACACAGCGGCGATCACCTTCCACACAACCGAAGAAGCGACCATCAACACCGACGGCGAAGCGACGGTACCTATCCAGGCAACCGAAACAGGTCCCATCGGCAACGTGGCCGCAGACACCATCATCATCATGGTGTCGCCTTCCATTTCAGGCATCGAGAGAATCACCAACCTCGAAAGCACCAGCGGCGGTGCAGCTGAAGAGGACGACGAATCGCTCCGCAGCCGAATCGGCGAAATATGCGAAGCGTCGGACGCCTCCTTCGTAGGCTGCGACAATGACTACTCCCGCTGGGCGAAGGAGATCAACGGCGTGGGAGACGTTATCGTCATAGCAGAATGGAACGGACCCGGCACCGTGAAGGTCGTCGTCATGGACGCCAACGGACAACCGGCGAACGCCAAGATCATCGAGGACGTGGAGAACCACATCGTAGCACCGAACGACCGGAAAGCCAGACTGGCTCCGATCGGCGCAACGGTAACCATTACCGCCCCGACAACGGTCGACGTCGACGTCTCCTGCGACCTTACCATCGCAACAGGCGAAGACTACACCGCAATCGTGGCAAATATCGGAGAGAGCCTGAAGGACTACTTCGAGACAGCACAAAAGGAAGGCGTCATCAAGCGCAACCGCATCGGCTCGATTATTATCGGTACCGACGGCGTAGCGGACTACGCCAACCTCACGCTCAACGGAGAAACCGGCAACATCACCCTCGCGCTGGATGAATACCCGAACATCATCGGGCAGTTTGCAACTGCAGTCAGCGCCACGGAGGTGTAAGCGATGGACAAAAACTTCGATATAGAACACTTCCCAACAAAAGAAAGCGCCAAACGCATGATGAGCCGAGTATCGCCGATTTATGAGAATTCATACGTCGGCAAGTGGCTCTTCGAGGTTATGGGCATTGAGATGGACCAAGCACGACAACTCGTGGAAAGCCTCCGTCAGCAATGCTTCCTCGAACAATGCACCTGGGGCATCAGATACTGGGAGCAGCGGTACGGATTAGAGGTTGACGAAACCAAAGACCTCGAAACCAGACGCGCAGCGGTCATCGCAAAGCGAGGACGCAAGCAACCGATCACCCCAGCCGCCCTGGAAGACATTCTCGAAGCTCTCACCGGCAGAACGGTGGCGGTGGACGAAGACAACGGCAGCTACGCCTTCAAAGTTTCCATCGAGGAAGGAACCTCGATCGTGGACTACACGGCGATCATCAAGAAGATAAACACCGTGAAACCGTCCCACCTCACGTACAGCATCGAGCTGGCGCGAAAAGGGACGCTGACTCTTCACATCGGAGTAGCCAGCTACCAAGAGAAAAGCGTGATAATCTCGGAATTCGACCAGACAGGAATCAGCGATGTAACAACCCTTACGGACGAAAACGACGAATATCTGTGCGACGAAGACGGAAACATCTTCGTCGACGAAGAATAAGGAGGCGATCACATGGGACTCATCCCACAATTAACTGATGCCGGAAAAGCAATGATGATCAGAGCCATGACAGGCAGCACCCTCAACTTTACGGCAATTAAAATCGGTGACGCGAACGCCCCGTCTGCGCTGAAATCTGGCGACTACTGGTACGATACCGAAAACCAGACGCTGAACCAGTACATGGACACGTGGACGGAGAGTGCAGCGGGAATCACCGTAGGATCCAGCGAGCCGACCAACCCAGAGATAGGAGACCTCTGGTACAACCCATCCGTCGGCGCGCTTTACAAATGCACAAATGGATGGGTACAGGAAAGCGGAGCGAACATCACCTGCGCGACCAGCGCCCCGGAGAACCCGAACGTAGGCGATTACTGGTACGACACCGCGAACAACATCTTCTACGTCCGCAGCAGACTGTGGAGCAACGCCACAGGCGTCAGAATCAGCGTCAGAGCCGATGAGCCGACCAACCCGTCCGTAGGTGGCTACTGGTACGACACAACGGAAGAGAAGCTGAAAATCTGCTCCGGCGGATGGCAGGACACCGACATACCGGTAGCCGCAGAACCACCTGCAGAAGCAAAAATCGGCGACTTCTGGTATGACACCGAGAACTCCGTCCTGAAGGTATGCGGCGGCACCGAGGAGGAAAAGACCTGGAGCGGCGCCGGCAAGAACTGCCCGCAGACGCAGCCAAGCTCCCCGGCATTCGGAGACGTATGGTACGACGCCGAGAATTCCGTCATTCAGGAATACAAGGCGATCTGGACAGACGACACCGAGCACAACTTCACGTACAGCCAGACGGTGCCTGAAGACCCGCAGGAAGGCGACTGGTGGTATGACACCACCCTCCACGTTTACGTCCAGCAATGGACGCGAGACACCGGAAGAACGTTCACCTACGGCGCCGTAGCAGCTGCAAACGCGAAGGAGGACGACTGGTGGTACAGCACCACAAACGACACCCTCTACACCTACGGCAGAGTAATGGCGCTCGACGATACGGACACCTTCGCCTACAGCGCAACCAGACCCGCTATCGCTTTTGATGGCGACTTCTGGTATGACACCGGCCGCAACATCCTCATGGAATACGCGTCCGGCTGGTTCATCGTCGAGGACATCGCATTCACCTATGGCGCAAGCCCGGCGAGAACCCCAGATGCCGGCGACTGGTGGTACAACACATCGAGCCAGCAGCTCTACGAGTACAACGGCGCACAATGGGTAGCCAACTACGCAACGATCACGTGCTCGATTTCGCAACCGAACACGCCGGAAGCGCTGACAGACCTACTCGACCCGATCATGACGGCGCCCATTACGGAGATCCTCAAGGGCAGCAACTACGTCAGCTTGACAGCAATGCTCTCGAACATGGATCTGACCGAAGGCTTCAAGTGGTCGGAGACTGGCGTATTCGCCCAGATCGACAACGAAGAGCCGGAGCTTTACGCTTACTGCAACGCCGGAGATCTGTACGATTACATCCCGGACAACACCTGCGGCCGTAACATCAACGAAACGTTCACGCTCCTGGTTATGGTAGGAGACGCAGAGAGCGTCTCTGCGACCATCGGCGAAGCGTCGGTATATGCAACCAAGGCAGAACTGAACGACCACATCAGAGACAGCGAGAACCCTCACCAGGTAACCGCAGAGCAGGTCGGTCTCGGCAACGTGGAGAACAAAGCGCCGTCCGACATGACGGTGAACTTCACGGAGGCAGCCAAGCTGGAGGACGTAAAAACCGGCGAGAAGCTCTCTACTCTCTTCGGCAAGATCAAGAAAGCCATCAGCACTTTGATCCTGCACCTGAAGGCGGAGAACCCTCACCAGATTACAGCCTCAAAAATCAGCGCAGCAGCCGCGAACCACGCCCACTATGTATCAGGAGTATTCACCGGAAACGGCACGCAAAAGCGCTTGATTTCCCTCGATTTTACTCCTTCAGCGGTCATTCTTTGCAACGGCAGAGGTATGACCGGCGACGACATCGACGGCGTATGCGGCGGCATTGCCGTAGGCGCACACGGACTGCGTAGCAGACAATGCACCGTGGTCTCTCACGAAACCACATGGAGCAACTCCGACACGGCGCTGCTCATTACGACAAATGGCTTCTACGTGAACTACTACAGCTCCACCAAAGTATCAACGAACAAGAGCGGCGAGACTTATCGCTACATCGCGTTCAAGTAAAGGAGGAACCACGACATGGGACTTAAAAAGCTCACCGAGAAGAAGGTAGCTACCAACCTCCTGGACGAAGCCTACGTCGTCGTTACACAACAGATAACTGACGACCAGGGCGAAGCAAAGGAAGCCGTGCGAAGAATTCCGCTGGCGACCTTCTTCTCAACGATCGGCGCAGATGTTGACTTCGACCAAGACGAGCAGGCACTATACCTGCTCAACCGCGACGGAGTACGCATCGGCGTCGGAACAACCATCATCGCCGGAATCACCGGACTGCAGATGTACACCGAGGAAGACGACAACGCGACACAATACCTCGTGCTTGCCGACAGCAACGGCGTAGAGCTCTGCAGAACGGAATTCACGGTAACGGGATCCGGAACAGGCACCGCGTACACCTGCCGCCTTATCAACGGCATGAGCAGCGCGAACCTTTCCGTCCCTTCCGGTCAAGGATGCTCTCTGCAGTACGAATACTACGAATACTACGGCCAGGACAGAACCACCGTAGACGCAACGGCGCAGTACTTCGTAAAGACCGGCACCAGCGACTATCAGCTGGTGAAAACCGAAAGCATCAATCAGGGCACCCACACCGTGCCCGTTTCCGAATACCTGACCACCGGCGTGAACTACTTCAAGATCCAGGTAGCCGGCGGCGAAAGCGGAACGATCAAAACGCTGACCTTCACGATTAACGTGGTGGACATCGCCCTGACTTCCACCTTCAGCGACACCCAGGCATACAGCAGCAGTATCAGCTTCTTATACCGCGTAACCGGCAAGAGCCTCAAGAAGACGATGTACTTCTACGTGGATGGCGAACTTTACGACGAAGTCGACATCGGAACCAGCCACAACGTCCAGCTCACCGAGACGCTGAACCTTGCGAAGTACGGACACGGACACCACATCATGACCTGCTACTTCTTAACCGAGGACGGCGCGAGATCTCCGGAGCTGACCTACGACATTATGTTCACCACCGGAGAGGAAGAGACGATCATCGGCTCCACCTTCTCCGAAACAGAGGTCACCTTCGGCGAGACGATAACTGCAGACTACGTAGCATTCACACACGGAAGCGACTACACGGCGGAGGTTTTACTCGGCATCTATACGCTGGACGCTGCCGGCGAGAAGCAATACTACAGCCAGACCGCACTCTCCAACGTGGTAAACCAGAGCGTGCAAAAGTGGAACATCACCGACTATCCGGAAAGCGGAAAGATCTACCTGGAGATCGCAGCAGGCACAACCGTCCGCACCTTCGAGGTAACCGTCAACGCTATCAGCGGCGACCGAGACCTCTCCGGCGTAGACACCCGACTGATCGCGGCGTTCTCCGCTTCAGGCAGAAGCAACAACGACACCGCGCGAGAGGTGCTGTCCGCAGCATACACCAGCAAGGACAACGTGCAGACGACCATCAAGGGCGCCCTTTCCGGTTTCAACTACCGAAGCAACGGCTGGGTGAGCGACGCAGACGGCTATCCGGTATTGAGAATCAGCGGCGGCGCTTCCGCACAGATTAACCTGCCGCTTTTTGCTTCCTCCTGGAAAGACGACCAGAACCAGGACATCCAGCTCGCAGGCAGTCCTACAACCGCAGGGCGTACCTTCGAGATTTCCTTCAGAACGCAGAAGGTAACGGATGAAAGCAAGAGCATCATGACGCTTTACGACGAAGACAGCGGAATCGGCGTGAAGATCTTCCCTTCGAGAGCGTACATTCTGTCCGACGCAATGAGCATCGAGCAGGACGACGAAGGAAACATCCTCAACAAGAACGCCATCCCTTACGTTCCGTACTCTTCGACACAGGGCAAGGTGCGCTTGACGTTCGTAGTCGAGCAGAACGGCTACTACAAAGAAGAGGACGGCACCGCAAAGCAGCTGATCCGAATCTACGTAAACGGAGAGATGGCGTCCGCCATTCCTTACAGCACCGACAGCTTCACCACCAGCAACGCAATACCGAAGCTCGAAGCCGAAGGCTGCATCTTCGACGTTTACACCATGCGCTTCTACGACTACGCGCTGGACGACGCAGGCGTGCTGAAGAACTTCATCGCCGACCTGCCGAGCACCAGCGAGAAGATCGAGGTCTATGACGCCAACGACATCGTGGACGACAACGACGACATCGACTTCTATTTGAGCATTCAGAAGTACGCGAGCATGGTGCTGACCGGTACCCTTTCCGCCTACAAGGGCGACAAGGTGAAAATCGGCTGCCAGCTCTACAAACCGGACGGCAGCACCGAGGACGGCTACTACATCGAATGGGACTACATGGAGCAGGATGCCGAAGGCAAATACGGAAACGTGAACAACGTCCAGGGTACCAGCTCCCAGTACTACCTGAAGAAAAACTACAAGATCACCTTCTACAAGCTCGTGAACGGCGAATTCAAGAAGGTCAAGGTGGTTATTATGCCCGGCATGACACCGGTCAACACCATCTGCGTCAAGGCGGACTATATGTCCCCGGACAGCGCAAACACCGGCAACGCCAACTACTGGCAGTCTATCCTCGAAGAGCAGACCCCGCAGCAGAAGGAGAACGCGGCATATCAGACATCCATCAAGGGATACCCGATCCTGATGTTCCACCGCGAAACCGAGGGCGACACTCCGACCTTCATCGGCAGATACTGCCTGAACAATGACAAGAGCAACGCGGAAGCATTCGGTCTTGTAACCGAAGGCGACAGCGGAAACAACACCGTCTGCCAGATGTGGGAATACCTCGATAACGCCGAGGATATCTGCAACTGGAAGACCGACAAACTTCAGGAACCCAGAACGGACAAAGACGGCAAGTCCTACCCGGCATGGATGGACGCGCTGGAAAGCTCGTATCCGGACCAGGGAGACCTCGAAGACGAAGGACTGCTCCCGAACCTCGACCGTATGCAAATCACATACAGCTGGGTGGTTCAGAGAGCGAACTACCTCGCGGCAAGCAAGACCAGCGGCGGCGGCACGTACAACGGCGTGACCTACACGAACGACTACGACCTCAAGCTGGCGATCTTCAGGAGAGAATTCTCACGCCACTTTAATGCTCACCATTTCGCGCATTACTTCATCGCCAACGAAGTACCCCTCCTTGTTGATAACTTCAGCAAGAACTTCTTCGCGGTGCCGAGAACCAACAACCAAAGGATCCTCAACACCGACGGCGAGGAAATCACGGTAGCGAGCCTGATCGCCGAAGACGGATCCGTAGACATCAGTAACGTGGACTGGGAGAATTCGACCTTCGACCCCGTGTACGCGATGCTCTACGATATGGACTCCTGCCTCGCAGCGGACAACAACGGCTACGACCAATTCCCGTACTACGCGGAAATGTGGGACAGCTACAACGGCAGCAAGATCGTGAACGGCTCGGAGAATATCCTCTTCCAGCTTTGGTACGGCGCATTTTACGACGACCTCAAGAACCTTTACTGCCGCTTCAGAGACACCAGCAAGACGCTCTCCCCGGCGCTTTATATGCGTGCTCTGATCGACGACTTGACGAAGGCAATGCCGATCGTCGCCATCAACAAAGACCAGCGCTTCAAGTACATCGACGCATACGAAGGCGGCTACTTCAACTACGAGACGGAAAGCTGGCTCTACACCGCAGCCTTCATGTACCTCGTAAAGAGCACGATGGAGAGCTACCACCGCGACTTCATCACGAAGAGGTTCGCAATGCTTGACAGTAAGTACCTGGAGGACAGCTACCTGCAGGACAACTTCAACTTCAGAATCAATCGCGGCCAGAGTAACCCGGAAGACCTCGCATTCGAAATCACACCGTGCCAGGCGCTCTACTGCTACACCGAATGGGGTAACAGCGGAAGCTACATCGGCGGCAAGTGCCTCGAAGGCGAGAGCATCGAAATGAAGCCGACCGCAGCTGGTAACTGGAGCGACATCGTCCTGGCAGTTTACGGCGCGAGCCACATCAAGAGCCTCGGCGACCTTTCGCCTCTGTACCCGTCGAAACTGCAGAGCTTGTCGCTTTGCCAGAACCTGACCGAGCTCATCCTCGGCAGCAACGCGGAAGGATACAACAACAGCCTTCTAACAAGCATCAGCGACGTCAGCTACCTCACAATGCTGGAGAAGCTGAACATCTGCAATTTGACAGCGCTCGGCGGTACCGTCGACCTTTCAAACTGCGACGTGATCGAAGAGGTCTATGCAACCGGCAGCGCAATCGCGGCCGTCGTATTCCCGCAGGGCGGCTACTTGAAGAAGGTAGAACTTCCCGCAGGAATTACTTCTCTGGAAATCGTAGACCACAGCGAGATGCAGCACTTCACGATGGAAAGTTATGCAAACATTCTCCGCTTGAGAGTGGAAAACACACCGAACATCGACACAGCCGCCATCATCGCCACCAGAGGCGCCAGCCTGAACAGAATCAGACTGGTAGGCGTCAACTGGACGCTCGCAGACGAAACCGTCCTCCGCATCATTGCTGACGACAGCATGAGGGGCAAGGTTATCGACGCGAACGGCAACGCGGTAGAAGACACCAACAGCTACCCGACCATCACCGGCACGGTAACGATCGGCAGGATCCAGAAGAGCCTGCTCGACAAGCTGAACAGCATCTACCCGAACCTTAACATCAGATACACCACCCTCTACCACGTGGCAACCTTCAAAGACTGGGACGGCAGCGTTCTGAAGACCGAAGAGGTCAACGACGGAGAATCGGCAACCGCACCGGTAGCACCGGAGAGAGCGAACACCGTGCAGTACGTCTACGCCTTCAGAGGCTACGACCTCAACTACGGCAAAATCACAGCCGACACAACCTTCACGGCGCTATACTCGGAGGCTCTGCAGCAGTACGATATCGAATTCAGAGAGAACCAGGACGACCAGGCGGTGCTCGAAACCGTCGAAGGCGTATCCTACGGCTCCTCGTACACGTACCCCGGCGAACTTCCGACAAGAGAAGGCTACCTCTTCGTAGGCTGGCAGGATGCAGACGGACACGTCTACAACTACAAGCAGCAGATGCCGAACGACAGCGCGAGCATCGACGCTGATGGCTTGCCGGAGGTTATAAAACTCTTCGCAGCCTGGGAAGCGGTCGAAATGCCGGCAACCAGTAAGGCATTCAACCAGCTGACACACGGCGAGCGCCTCTGGTGCGCTATCGCTATTCAGCGAGGCGAAGCTGAGGACTGCACCGTCGTCTACTACAGCGACACCCAGGAGTACATCATCACCAACCTGACGACGCTGGCAACGGTAACCATCGGCGCCGGAGACACCAAGCAGTACACCCTCTATAACGGCGAGACGCTGACACAGCAGGTCGCAGACTTCAATCACGACTTCCTGGACAGCTCGAAGACCGGCAAGGCGGGTATCAGCTACATGATGAAAAACTGCTTGACGAAGACCGGCAACATGAACCCGAACTACAAGCACAGCTTCAACTTCCAGATCGGCGCAGACGAACCTATCGTCAGCGACGACGGAGACTATTCGAACGCCACATCAGCCAAGCTGACAAACACCCACGTAGCAACAGCTGACGAAGTGGCGGCAGGCTTCGTAGAGATCAAGTCCCTCGGTCAGACATACCTGGCAGCCATCGAAGTAAACCACGCAGATGGAACCAAGACGACCTGGGCGCTTGACGACAAAGGCTTCTACATCGGAACCGACAGCGACAAGGTCAACGACAAGATCTCGCAGAACACCTGGTACAAGTCCGACACCAACGTGGACGCAGACAACCCGACCTACAAGATCGGAAAAATGCTGCAGAACGCTGGCATCAACATCTTGAGCGCGGACGGCGCCGTCCAGACCGGATGGGACGCAACCCAGTACACCTGGGCGTTTATCATCGGGCAGAGCGTGACCTTCGATAACTTCGGAGGAATCAAGTTTGATGCAACCGGAACCGACGACCTGAACGTAGCCGCAAACAACGCCTACAACGGAAACGGCAAGTCGAGAATCGTCTTCTGTGCTGACCACACCTACGACTGGAACAACTTCCTCGAAGTGAGCCAGGGCGCCGTGATTTCTGTACCGGTAACCGAAGGCGACTCCGTAACCGTCAAGGCATACGGCAAGAGCCGAAACGCCGGAGGCTACGAAGCCACCAGAATGGCGAAATGGGCAAACGGTGAATTCCTGGATCAGCTGCCGATCGGACTCCTGAATACCATCATCCCGGTGTACAAAACGAGCTCTATCGGCAACCGAAGCTACGCCGTAACCGGCAAGCAGTACAAGATGTGGCAGGCTTCCTACATTGAGATGGGCAGTAACACGAACGTGTACCCTTACCTGCAGGAAGGCACCAAGTATCCGATCTTCACAAATGACGCATCGCGCATCAAGTACCTGGCAGACGGCGCAGGTGCCGTCTGCAGCTGGTGGGAGCGCAGTCCTTATCGCTACCTTTCGAGCCACTTCTACAACGTCATTACCAGTGGCTACCCGGGCAACGGCGGCAACGCGAGCAACGCGAATGGCGTGTGCCTCGGCTTCTGCTCCGGCGAAGCAAGCGACAGCGAAGCGTAACCGATCCAAAACATCTCTGGCAGCCTTATGCTGCCAGAGAGAACGGATTGCATAACGAAAGGAGGATAAACCGATGTCAGTACCACCCGGAGATCGCGGGAAATCAAGTATGCAGTTTGTCGAGACGGCAGACCGCATAGAACAACGAACGATGGAACTCTGCAGAAAGTGGCCGAAAACCTACACCTTCATCATCACGCAGAGAACCGTCGCACTTGCCTCGGCTATTTATGAACACGCGCAGTATGCAAACGCCATACTGCCGCAGACCGAAGAAGAGAGAACCCAGAGAATACTCGAACTCGAAAAGGCGATGGGCGCAAATTACGCCTTCGCCCGGAAGATAGAACGAGCCTACTCGCTATTCCCTCTATGCGGTCAGAAAGACGGACGCAGCCAGAAGGAAGAGCAGGAAAAGAGCAACAGGATCCTGGAGGAATTCATGAACCTATGCCTCGAAGAAGAGGACGCCCTCAAGGGCAACCTGCACTACACCAGACACATGGAACTGCACCGCCCACGTAACAACAAGGAAAAGCCGGAATAACTCCGGCAAAGCATAACAACGGTTTATCTCTACACGCACAGGTGCCGTCTGCAACTGGTGGGAGCGCAGTCCTAATCGCAACAATTCGAACAACTTCTACAACGTCAATACCAGTGGCAACCCGAACAACAACAACAACGCGAACAACGCGAATGGCGTGTGCCTCGGATCCTATAAGTGGGGAAACCCCTCGACCAGACAGAGTAGCGGCAGAGCCGTGAAATCCGTGTCATTTTATAGAAGGAGAGATGGACCGTCCGCAGGACGACTGCGGAGAATTCGCATAAGGCTGCCATAAGCCTGAACCCGATATGCGCGGGCGGACGCTTCTTGCATGGTCGAAAGGATGGACGTCGCCTCGATTTCATGCCCGGTCGCATTTCGCAGTCAGATAAACGTCCGATATTAGACTGCACGGGGTGCATTGATTTAGGAGGAACGACACATGACAAGCCAAGAACGACATGAGGCTCGCTACCAGCGCCGGAAAGCGGCGCGGGAAGCAAGAAGAAAGGAGCTGCTCGATGAAGCGTTAGATTTCAACAAGGTTTTCACATTTCCGCACCTTTACCACAGCGCACAGCTGTGCTTTAAGGGCGTGAGCTGGAAGGCAAGCGTCCAGGCGTACAAAGCCAGGTGCGGCATCAACGTAGCAAGGAGACTGCGGGATCTCCGGAACGGCGTATGCAAGCTGCGAAAATGCCCGGAATTCTACATAAGGGAACGAGGGCACCTGCGAAGGATAAACAGCATCCACATCGACGACCGAGTACCGCAGAAATGCAACAGCTACTACAGCCTCAAACCGGTGCTTCACCGGACGCTGGTGTACGACAACTACGCCAGCCAGGAAGGCAAAGGCACCACCAAAGCAAGAGACCGCGTCAAGTGTATGCTGGAACGCCACATCAGGAAGTACGGAATGACCGGAGGCATGATCGTCTTCGACATCCGCCACTTCTTCGACAGCATCCAGCACTCACTCGTGCGCCAGGTTATGGATAAGCACTACGACGACAAGTGGATCATCGGTCTGAACATGAAAATCGTCCGCCACAACAGGACGGACGTGGGACTGGTTCTCGGAAGCGAAAACTCGCAAGACTTCGCGATCACCACACCGAGCAGCCTCGACCACTTCATCCGCGAGGTTTTACGACCGGACAGTAGCGGACGATACATGGACGACGGAATAATCATCCACCACGACTACGAATACCTGAAGGGCGTCCTGGAGGAAATAAAAGCCTTCGCCGCGCGGCTCGGTTTCACCCTTAACGAAAAGAAAAGCCGCCTCCTGCACTTCGGAGAACAATTCACGTTCCTGAAGCGCAAGTACGACTTCACAGAGACCGGGCACATCATCATACGCCCCGCCAGGGAAAGCGTCGTCAGAGAGCGTAGAAAACTGAAAAAGCTGGCAAGGAAGCACGACGAAGGAAAGATACCGTTCAAGACCTGCAGCGAATCGGTGCAGGCTTGGAAAGCCAGCATAGACGGTACAAAGTGCTTCAAAATCACCCAGAGCATCGACACTTTATTCAACCAGCTGCTCATACCGTGGCTGGTTAGAGAGGAGGCATACACGCCATGTACTACAAAATCGTATCAGGTGGACAGATCGTCGACGTTTGCGACGGCTTGAACTTCGTCCGCTGGCAAAAGAAGAACTCGCTCTTTTTAGCCTGCAGCAACGAGGCGGAAGCCGGCGGAATCATATCCTCGGACGGCTCCACAATTTATCTGCTCGAAGGCGCAGAACAGGTGAACGACCTGGCGTACGCCCACTATGCAGAAATCGACGAGGATACCTACAACTCGCTCCGTGAACAGCTGATCGAGAACGGCATACTGGAGGATCCGAAAGTGGAACCGCCCAGCACGGAGGAAGAAAACACAGGAACCCACGAACCGGTCGCAAAGAGCGAGGAGCGACAGCTCATCGAAAACCTGCAGGCGCAGGTCGATATGCTGACCGAGTGCATCCTGGAAATGTCGGAGCACGTCTATGCTTAGGCGTTTAATATTCCGAATTTTATACGGAAAGGAGGGCGAAGCAATGATGGCAATGTTATGGGCACAGCAGATCATGCTGGGTAAGAAGACATTCGCGCAGGTTCCCCGCTTGCTGAAGGACCAGGTCAAAGAGCTCCTGGTTGACAGCGGCATGGGCGAACTGGCAGCCGAGTAAAAAACCACCACGAAAGGAGCACATGAGGCAATGAACCCACTCGAACTTATCGACCGCCTCTGTGCGGTCACGGAAGCACAGTCCCGCATCATCCGCGAGCAGGCGCTCTTCATTGAGCAAATGAAAACCGTGGACGCGGAGACGAAAAAACAATTCGCAGATATGCGTGGACCCGTTGACGCGGAGCTCGACCTTCTCGAAGTCGGGCTCCGTCCCTACCACAACACCGGCTGCAGAAAGGAGGGCACAGATGAATGAAACACTTGTAGCTATCCTTTCCGGCGGCGCCGTTGTTGCGGTCATTGAAGGAATCCGCGAGGCTCTCAAATGGCGACGCACCCGCAAAGCCGTAAAAGAAGACCGCGCGGAAAAGAAAGCCGAGGACGCGAAGCACGCTGCAGAG
>JAFVWG010000128.1 GCA_017501805.1 Oscillospiraceae bacterium | reverse complement strand
CCCGCTTCGCAAGTTTTCCCGTGTATTTTTGCTCTGGCGGCTTGCATCGCAATTCGCCTTATGTTATATTGAAACCGTTGAAGTATAACCCTTCCGACCGAGGTGCGGAACGCTCCCGGCGGAAAATAATCAAAACGGAGGATGAACTATGGCAAAGATCGGTTTTGTCGGCTTCGGCGAGGTCAACACCCCCGTCGACGTCATCATTAAGCGCTGCGGCATCGCCGCGGAGGAACTCGAAAAAGAAGGTCTGGAACTGGTCAAGGTCTTCCCTGTTGCGGACGACTATGAAGAAGTCCAGGTCAACAATGCCATCGCCGAGCTGAAGAAGGAGTCCTTTGAGGCTCTCGTGCTCTGCGTTGCAGGCTGGATCCCCGCGCACGCGGTCATCAAGATCAGCGAGCACTTCCGTCATCTGCCCGTCGTCCTTTGGGGACTTTGCGGCTGGGTGGAAGGCGACAAGCTCGTTACCACCGCCGACCAGGCCGGTACCTCCGGTCTGCGCGCCACGCTCGAGGATATGGGCTACACCTTCAAGTATGTCTATAACACCGTGGGTCTGCCCTCCCGTGCACCCAAGGTCGCTTCCTACTGCAAGGCAGCCATCGCCGCGAAGAATATGCGCCACGCCCGCGCCGGTATGGCAGGCTACCGCGATATGAACCTCTACGGCACGCTCTATGACGGATGCTCCCTCAAGCAGGTCATCGGTCCCGAGATCGAGACCTTCGAAATGCTCGAAATGCAGCAGCGCTACGAAAAGCTCGACCCCAACGCCGTGACGGATGTTGTGGAAAACCGCATCAAGAAGTGGCATTTCGTTTCCCCCGCGCAGGAGGAAGGTATGCGTATGGCGGCCGGCTACTATCTGGCAGTCAAGGCGATCGCTGAGGAGCGCGGCTTCAAGTCCATCTCCATCAAGGACGTCGACGGCATGAAGAAGCTCGTCGGCTTCCCGCCCGCTCCCATCTTTATGCTTCTGCAGGAAGACGGCTACCTGACCGTCCCCGAGAACGACTCCATGGGCTGCGTCACGCTGATGCTGATGCAGGAGCTCACCGGTCAGACCCCCTTCTATCTGGAGTTCTATGAATTCTTCGAGAAGACCGTCCTCGCAGGTGTTCCCGACTACGTTCCCTCTCAGGTCGTGGACGGCGAAGTCACCGTGATGCCCGCTGCGTTCGGCGAGCTGAACGAGGGCATCCTGAACATCTCCAAAGTCAAGCCCGGTATGGTCACGATGTGCCGTCTGCTCTACAAGGGCGGCAAGTATGTGATGCATATGGTCTACGGCAAGGGCATCGCTCCGCGCAAGTGGAACGAGTACGGCTGGGCGGATCCCGCTCCGCAGCTCCCGAGCCTCGAGATCGAGCTGCCCGATGTGGACAACTTCGCACAGAGCGTCGGCTGCCAGCACTACATCATCACTTACGGCGACAACCGCGCCATCATCCGCGACTTCTGCGCGATCCGCGGCATCAGCGTCGTAGAGTCCTAAAATAACAACAAAGGAGAGACCGGATATGTCTCGTTATATCCCGCAGCCTGCGTATCCCGATATGATGCCTGTGGACATCTCCTTCGTCTTTGAAGAAGAGCGTCCCGCGGGCAAGCGCGGCTTTGTCAGGGCCGATGGCGAAGACCTCCGTTTCGAGGACGGCACACTTGCCCGCTTCTGGGGCGTCAACTTTAACGGCGGCGCCTGCTTCCCGGATAGAGACTACGCAGTGAAGGTCGCGCGCCGT
>JAFVWG010000127.1 GCA_017501805.1 Oscillospiraceae bacterium | reverse complement strand
CAGTCCGCCGCGCCGCCGAAGAGCAGGTCGGCATTCATCCCCGCCGCCGCCATCAGGGTAAGACCTGCGGGGCTGAGCGCGCTGCGCACACCGGCGGGATCGGACGGATGCCCCAAAAGATGAAACTGCTCGGACTGCGCAAGCTTTCTCAGAGCATTCTGCCCCTCGGGCGCGAAGGCGAACACGCGGTCGCCAAGCTGATCGCCGTAGCGGCTCTCCAGAATGCGGTACAGCGCGCGCAGGATCGTAAGCATCGGCAGCTCGTTTCCCGTCGTGCCGCAGACGAGCACGGAAAAATCGCGTCCCTCCAGCGCGGCGGGCACATCCAGCCAGTCCTCCGCAGAGAAGCTGTCCCCGACGTAGATCAGCCGCGGCGTGGAAACGCGCCGTCCGTAGGACAGGCGGATCGCCGCGCGTGCGCCGGATATGGCCATACCGCCGCCGACAACGACAAGGACCTCCGACTGCGCGCGGATCGCCTCCGCAGCGGCGGTGATCTCCGCAAGCCAGGCGCGGCGCACCGAGCCGGACTGGCTCAGCCAGCCGAAAAAGCCGTTCTGCCGGTACTCGCCGCCTGCGAGCGCCATATGTGTGTCGAAGAGCTTCCGCTCGTTTCCGAGCAGCTCCGGCAGCGAAACGCTGCACCACAAATTGGAAATATCGGCGCGGATCATAGATTTCCCTTTCTTTCGCAACAGTTTTCTGTTAGTATACTACGTTTTCTTCCAAATTACAATTCCGCGCAGCACACGCGCCGCCAAACAGCCTTCCCCTCGAGGGGAAGGTGTCTGCGGTAAAGCCGCAGACGGATGAGGTGGAATCCGTGCCGCACAGCGGCACACCACAATTTCTCATTGCCCATTTCTAATTTCTCATCCCCCCGCGCAGCACACGCGCCGCAGCAGACGCACAAGCTGCTCCCCGAAGCCGAGGCGCGGCACGTCCTCCGCCGCAACGAGCGGGATCTCCTTCAGGAGCGTTTCACCCGCGAGGACGCGCAGCGTGCCGAGGCGCTGTCCCTTCGTCACGGGCGCATCTGCCGAGCCTTCCGTCTCCGTCTCGCAGACGATCTGATTCTTTTGTGCTTTTTCGACAAGGATCGGCTCCCTGCTCTCCGGCTCGACCCGCACCGAACCCCGCGTGCCGAGCACCACGGGGATCTCGACCGGCTCCGCTTCGGGGTGGGCGAGTGCGTAATGTGCAAAGCCGTGGCTCAGCAGCGTCTTCGCCGCCTCGAAGCGCTCGGGGGAGGAGGCGGCGTGCAGCACGACCGCGATCAGCTCCAGACCGTCGCGCCGCGCGGAGGCGGAAATGCAGTGTCCCGCCGCCGAGGTATAGCCCGTCTTGAGCCCCGTCGTTCCCTCATAGAAGCGCACGAGCTTGTTGGTGTTGCTCAGCCCGAACTGTCCGCCGCGCACCGTGTCCATCCAGATCGTCAGATACTTTCGGATGCCGTCGTGCTTCAGCAGCTCCCGCGACATTTTCGCGATATCCGCCGCGGTCGTCAGATGCTCCGCGGCCTCGGGATCGTCGTCCAGTCCCGTGCAGTTGACGAAATGCGTGTCCGCCATCCCCAGCTCCTTCGCCCGCTCGTTCATTCTGTCGACAAAGGCGCTCTCGCTGCCCGCAAGATGCTCCGCCAGCGCCGCCGCGCAGTCGTTCGCGGAAGCCACGCAGACCGATTTGACCATCTCATCGAGGCGCATCTGCTCGCCCTCCGCGAGAAAGACCTGACTGCCGCCCTTGGCGCACGCGGCCGCCGATGCGGTAACGGTATCGTCCCAGTTCGCATTCCCGGACTCGATCGCCTCCATCGTGAGCAGCAGCGTCATGATTTTTGTCACGCTGGCAGGGCGCAGGCGCTCCTGCGCATTTTTCTCAAAGAGCACCGTGCCCGTCGCCGCATCCACCAGAATTGCGGACGGAACGGATACCTCCGGCGCGGCCTGCGCCGTCAGCAGGAAACACAGCGGCAGCGCCGCAAGCGCTGCAAGAATTCGTTTTTTCACCCGATCACCTTCCTGTCCCATATCTATGAACAAAGCGTACAGGCTATGACGGGCAGTCGGGGCTTTTAGGACACGCAGCAGGACCGGCATTTGCGCAGTAAATGACTGAGGGATTGTTCATACAAAGAGACCGTTTTCCAAACCCGCTTTTCTTTTTTTCTTGTAAAAAAGAAAAGGGTTTTGGATGCCCAAAAGAAAAATCGCCAATGATCCTTTGGTGCTTTCTTCTATCACCGGCGTGCGAAATTTGGATTGTCTCTGCCACAAGCGCCGCTGCCGCTGATGCAAAGCATATCGAACTGCCGAGCAGCCACATACTCGCCTGCTGCAGGAGCAAGTTTGTTTCAACTAAGGCGCCGTCGGAAAACCGAATACGTTTCCACGCGGTCTGCAGGAGCGGCAGCGAAGCATAACGCACAGTCGATTCGATCTTTGCGCGCCGTAAGGCTTTCTCCGCATCCTCAGCGATCCTCCAAAGCGCCTTTTCTTTTGGAGTACAAGAACCGTTTTCTTTTGGCGCGACAAAAGAAAATGGGTCTTG
>JAFVWG010000126.1 GCA_017501805.1 Oscillospiraceae bacterium | reverse complement strand
GATAGGTCTGATACCCTGAAATGTGATCCATACCGAAATTTCCTTTTTAGAATTATTTGGTGTCCCAAAATCCTATTACACTTACAATTATAAAAAGAAAAGAAATTATTTCAAGTAAAAGTTAGGCTTTTTAACAATAATTGTACATTTATTTCAATTTATTATGTAAATAATATTATGTTAATGCTGTGAAAAATTTAAAATTTAATGAAAAACACACTATATCTTGTGTTCTTTATGAGTAAAAAACCGATTTGCGGAAATGAAGGAAAAAATTCACTTATTTTTGTAGTAAATATATTTTACCTTTTGCTAAAACGGCTGTGTATTGCTCTCCCCTTTCGGCTGCGCGTAAGAAGCAGCGCAAGAAGCGTCGCAGTAAGGTACACAACAAGGCCACGCGAAAGGAGCCCCACCGCTTCCCCGGGAAACAGAACGGTTTTGGCAAGCAACACAAGAACGTAGTACACCGATGCGATCCCGAGGCAGAGCGGCAGCGTTGCGGAAGTCTGTTTGCCGCAGGCAAAAATACATGCAAGCCCAACAGACAGTCCGCTGATGATGCCGGTATACAGCCCATTCTGCCCCACGGGGATCACGCCTCTCAATATCAGAAAAGAAAACAACATTGCTGCGAGGATCGTCACCACACCTGCCGCCAAACCGCACAGCAGTATCTTTGTACCGACACCGGATAATTTCATTGACAGTTTCAACAGTACCCCTCCCCTTTTGTGGTACAGCCTATGTCTGTCCGGGCATAAAAATACCGCCGGCAAACTGCCGACGGTATTTTAGACAACAAATCAGTTTTTCAAACTGTGGATCGGAGCGGGAATGCGTCCACCTCTGCGGATAAACGCCTCCGCAGATTCTCCATGGACCGGCATAACGGGCGCGCTGCCAAGCAGCCCGCCGAACATAACTTCATCGCCGACATTCTTGCCCGGAGCGGGAATGATGCGAACAGCCGTCGTCTTCTGGTTGATCATACCGATCGCCGCTTCGTCCGCGATGATCGCAGAGATGGTCTCAGCTGTGGTATCTCCGGGGACGGCGATCATATCCAGTCCGACCGAGCAGACACAGGTCATCGCTTCCAGCTTATCCAGGCCGAGCACGCCGGACTTTGCCGCCGCGATCATACCTTCGTCCTCGGACACCGGGATAAACGCGCCCGAGAGTCCGCCAACATTGGAGGACGCCATAACGCCGCCTTTTTTGACCGCGTCGTTCAAAAGAGCAAGCGCAGCGGTCGTTCCGTGCGTTCCGCAGGTCTCCAGACCCATCTCTTCCAGAATTCTTGCGACAGAGTCACCGATCGCAGGTGTGGGTGCAAGGCTGAGGTCAACAATTCCAAAGGGCACTCCGAGGCGTTTGCTCGCCTCGTGCGCGACGAGCTGTCCCATTCTTGTGACACGGAACGCCGTCTTTTTGACAGTCTCCGCAACAACGTCGAAGGGCTCGCCACGCACCGCCTCCAGTGCGCTACAGACGACACCGGGACCGGAAACGCCGACATTGATGACATTTTCGGCTTCAGAAACGCCGTGGAACGCACCTGCCATAAAGGGATTGTCCTCCACGGCATTGCAGAAAACAACAAGCTTTGCGCAGCCGAGTCCGCCGCTGTCGGCAGTGCGCTCAGCTGTCTGCTTGATGATACGTCCCATCATCGCCACGGCATCCATATTGATGCCGGCCTTTGTCGAGCCGACATTCACGCTGGAGCAGACGATCTCCGTCTCAGCAAGCGCCTGCGGGATCGAGCGGATCAGCTTCAGATCACCTTCCGTGAAGCCCTTCTGCACCAGCGCAGAAAAGCCGCCGATGAAGTTGACGCCGCATGCCTTTGCGGCACGATCCATCGCGTGCGCAAGCGCAACGAGGTTTTCATCCTTACAGCAGCCGCCGACCAAGGCGATCGGGGTAACGGAAATACGTTTGTTGACGATCGGGATACCGAGCTCGCGCTCGATCGCTTCACCGGTCGGAACGAGATTTTCCGCGCTGCGGCAGATCTTTTCGTAGATCTTATCCGCGCAGCGTGCCGCGCTCTCATCACAGCAGTCGAGCAGAGATACGCCCATCGTGATCGTTCGGATATCCAGGTGCTGATTGTCGATCATCTCAAGTGTCTGGATGATATTTTCCTGTGAGATCATACAACCACCTCCGCTCAGATCTGATGCATCGCGTCAAAAATATCTTCCCGCTGGATGCGGATGGAAAGGCGCATTTCTTCGCCCTTTTTCAGCAGTGCGTCGCGCAGCGTGTCAAACGAATACTCCGACGCCGATGTATCGACGAGCATCGTCATCGTAAAATAGCCCTGCATAACGGTCTGGTTGATATCCAGAACGTTGACGCTGTGATCGCGGAGCAGGGTCGTGACCTCGGCAATAATACCGATGCGGTCGGGTCCCATCACGGTAACAAAAGCTTTCATACGTATCCTCCGATTTGTGCGAATGCCCGACCGTTCGGTCGGGCATTTCAAATTATTTCTTTTTCTTTTCCTTTTCAGCCTTGCGCTTTGCGGCAGCAGCGGCCTTTGCCTTTTCCGCCTCACGCATTGCGGAGTTGTTCGTGGAGACAGCCCACTTCACAAACTCGAGACGGACACGGTCCGCGCCGACTTCGATAACGATGTTGTCGTCCTTCACATTGACGACCGTGCCGATAATGCCGCCGATGGTCGTGATCTCATCGCCGTTTTTGAGGTTTCCGCGCATCTCTTCGAGCTGTTTTTTCTTCTTGTTTTCCGGACGGATCATCAAGAAGTACATCAGACCGAACATCAGAACGATCATCAGGATGGGCGAAGCCATCAGACCGCCCGGAGCGGCGGATTCAGCCGCGGACGCGGCAGCATTCAAAAAGAACATAGCAATTCTCCTTTGTTGGATAATAACGAAATTATTATACAGACAGCCGCATAAAAAAGCAAGCCTTTTCTATCAGATGCGGCGGTCGAGAAGCTCCGAGTATTTCGCACGGAACGCGTCAAACGTACCCTCGTCCAACGCCGTACGGATGCGCGCCGCGAGGGTGTTGTAAAACCAGAGATTGTGCATCACGCACAGGCGCATCGCAAGCATTTCATCCGCCTTGAACAGGTGACGGAGATATGCTCTCGTATAGCGGCGGCAGACCGGGCAATCGCACTCGGGATCGATGGGTGCGCTGTCCGTTTCATACTTCGCATTTTTCAGATTGATCGCTCCCTGCCAGGTGAACAGCCGCGCGTGCCGCGCGTTACGGGCAGGCATAACGCAGTCAAAGAAATCCACGCCGCGTGCCACGCCCTCGATGATGTTCGTGGGCGTACCGACGCCCATAAGGTAGCGCGGCTTGTCGCTCGGCGCATAGGGCTCAACCGCATCGAGGATGTCGTACATCACCTGTGCCTCTTCCCCGACCGCGAGACCGCCGATGGCATAACCCGGAAGGTCCAGCTCTGCGATCCGTTTCATATGCTCCACACGGAGATCGGCATAGGTCGAGCCCTGGTTGATGCCGAAGAGCATCTGTCCCGGATTGACCGTTTCAGGCATCGAATGAAGGCGGTCGAGCTCCTCCCTGCATCGGACGAGCCAGCGATAGGTGCGCTCACAGGAGGCCTTTGCGTAATCGTATGCCGCAGGGTTTTCCACACACTCGTCAAACGCCATCACGATATCGGAGCCGAGATTCCACTGGATGCGCATACTTTCCTCAGGACCGATGAAGATCCGTCTGCCATCGATATGGGAGGCAAAGGAAACGCCCTGCTCCGTGATCTTGCGGAGCTTTGCGAGCGAAAACACCTGGAAGCCGCCGCTGTCGGTCAGGATCGGTCCGTTCCACGTCATAAACTTATGCAGACCGCCCATTTTTCTGACGATCTCATCGCCGGGGCGAAGGTGCAGATGGTAGGTGTTGCACAGAGCGACCTGCGTACCGATATTTTCAAGATCTGCCGCGCTGAGCGCTCCCTTGATCGCCGCAAGTGTCGCAACATTCATAAAGACAGGCGTCTGCACCGTTCCGTGCGCGCAGGTGAATTCACCTCGTCTCGCCTTGCCCTCGGTTTTGATAACTTTAAACATAATCATTCCTTTCGGGGTACTACAGAATGCACATCGCATCGCCGAAGCTGAAGAAGCGGTAGCGTTCCTCCACGGCTTTCTGATAGGCCGCAAGAACATGCTCTTTGCCCGCAAATGCGGAAACAAGCATAACAAGGGTGCTCTCCGGCAGATGGAAGTTCGTGATCAGCCCGTCCATCACCTTGAAGCGATAGCCCGGATAGATGAAAATATCCGTCCATTTTGACGATGCCTGCAGGCGTCCTTTCTCATCCGCCAGCGATTCCAGCGTACGGCAGGACGTCGTTCCGACGCAGATGACGCGGCCGCCGCGCTCTTTCGTGCGATTGATGGTCTCCGCAGCCTTTTCGTCGATCCTGCAAAGCTCGGAATGCATATGATGATCGAGAATGTTCTCCGCTTTCACGGGACGGAATGTGCCGAGGCCGACATGCAGCGTCAGATACGCAAGGGAGACGCCGCTCTTTCCGATTTTGTCCAGAAGTTCCGGCGTAAAGTGCAGCCCCGCAGTGGGCGCCGCGGCAGAGCCTGTTTCTCTTGAATAGACGGTCTGATAACGCTCCGGATCGTTCAGCTCCGCGCGGATATAGGGCGGAAGCGGCATTTTCCCGAGCTGCTCCAGCACCTCCAGAAAGATCCCGTCATAGTGGAACTGTACGAGTTTTTTTCCGTCGTCAAGCGTCCCGGTGACCGTCGCGGTCAAAAGCCCTTCACGGAAGCACAGCTCCGTTCCGGGAGGCGTTTTTCTCCCCGGCTTGGTCAGACATTCCCAGACGCCGTCGCCTTTATCCTGCAGCAGCAGGACTTCCACCGCGCCGCCGGAGGGCACACGGTGTCCCAAAAGACGCGCAGGCAGAACGCGGGAATCGTTCAGCACCAGACAGTCTCCCGGACGCAGATACTCCGTAAGATCGTAAAAAGAACGGTGTTCAACCTCGCCGGTTTCACGATCCATCACCATCAGTCTGGATGCGTCGCGCTGCGCCAGCGGCGTCTGCGCGATCAGCTCCTCCGGCAGATCATAATAAAAATCACTTGTTTTCAAGAAAAATCGACCTCAATCATCCCAGTGTCGTACCGGGGTAGTAAAATTGCAGGATTTGGTCATAGGTAAAGCCCTGCTCTGCCATTGCGTAGGCGCCCCACTGGCTCAGTCCGACATTGTGTCCAAAGCCGCGCCCGTTGATCGTCCAGCCCGTCAGTTCGCCGCCAACGACTCTCTGCTCACTCGAGCCGCCATAGGAGATCAAACCGTTCTTCGTCTGCACCGAAACAGGCAGCGTGACCTTTTTCGTCTCCGTCGCCGTCAGGGCATAAAGCTCCGAGACGACCTCCGTCTTTTCACCGTCGGTAATGGGCAGCGGCGTGATCTCGCCCACGTTTTCAACAACACCGCCGATGTAGTTCGGGGTGATCGTGAAGTTTCTGCTGAAATAGGTTACACCCGGCAGATTCTGCAGCAGCCGCACATTATCGCGCGTGAAGGTGATCTTCTTCCCTGCCGAATCCGTGATGACCACGCGGTTGACGTTTCCGATCTCCGTCTTCTCGGTGACTTCCATCGAGACGATGTCCGCGCAGCTGTAACCGCGATTGCGTAGGAAAGTGCGCAGCTGTGCGGGTGTAACGGTATAGCTCCACGCCTGCGAAGGAAACTGAATGGAGTCCTCATAGGGGTCGGCTTTGGCGATCAGATACGGGAAGGGATTGCCCCAGGTGTTGACGGCGGATTCGATCGCGCCGCCGTTCGCCGCATAGAACAGCGCCTGTATGAGTTTTCCGTCATAGTAAAGGCATTTGCCCGAAGTCTCGGCGGCAGCCTTCATCGCCGCATCGGCTGTGGCACCGGTGTACACGCCGCGGTAGACCTGACAGTCCGTCGAGGTGCAGATATCAAAGCCGTTCGAATGGTGCTTCGTTGTCGCTTTTGCATAGGTACGGATGGCAACGGCACCCGCCTTCAGCGATTCCTGTCCGCCGCTGGTGACGAACTCGCACGGCAGAACACAGCCAACATACAGGTCGGTCGGGACAAAATTGATGACAGTCATATCGTTGCCGTTCCGTCTGGAATACTGAAAATCACCGTAGTAGCGAATACCCTTGAACCACGTCTGCGCATTGCCCGCTTCCCTGCCGGGCGAAACAACGAGCGCTGCGCCGCCGGAGTCGAATTCAAACAGGATCGCACCGGTGGCGGTATCCACAACGGTATAGCAGCTCGCACTTGCACCCACGACCGAAACCGAGCTGTATTTTACAGAGTCAGCCACCGCGTTCGCTTCCGTGGAATAGAATTCAAACCGAACCACATGTTTGCCGTTTATAAAGGCAGGAAAGCCGTAGGGATGTGCGGACGCGGCATTTGCGGCATCGGCAAAGGTTTCGTATGTACCGGAGGGCTGCAGATGATGCGCGCCGACCAGCTTTCCTCCGTCTTTCCCCTTTGTCTCCAGATACTTCCCGCCGGAAAGATAGAAGTTCTTGTCCTTGCAGATGGTGATCTTCTCACAGTCCGTAGCGCCAACCTCAATAAAAGCGCCTGTTGAATCGTAATAGCCGAAGCGATAGCCGTGTCCGGCCTCGTTTGCAAGGTTGGCGGTCGGGAGGGCATTGTTGCCGTAGTAAAGACCGACACGGATGCGGTCGGGAGCCTCCGCAGAAGCAAAAAGGCAAAGCGAAGCCATCACCGCCGCACAGAACAGCAGTGAAAGCAGACGCGGTATGATAAAGTCTGACAGTTTTTTCCGCATTACAACATTCACCAACACAGTTTAAAAATCATAAGCTCATTATAGTACAAAAGACCTCGTCATTTCAACAAAAAGGGACAAAAAACTTAAACTGTTCCGAAGGAAAGGGAGGGATTTTTTGAGAAGTACGATCTTTACGGGTGTCTGCACCGCTCTGGTGACACCGTTTTCGGACGGAAGTGTGAATCTTTGCAAGCTTTCGGAGCTGCTGGAATTGCAGGAGGAAGCAGGACTGCCCGCCGTCTGTCTTTGCGGCACGACCGGCGAAGCCGCCACTCTGTCCGAATCGGAATGGAGTGACGTCGTTCGCGAAGGCGTACGCCGCCGCGGCGCTATGAAGCTGATCGTCGGCACGGGAAGCAACAGCACCGAAACCGTCGTCCGCAACTGCAGGCGCGCCGCAGACCTCGGTGCGGACGCCGTGCTTATCGTCACGCCATACTACAACAAAGGCAACCGCTCGGGACTCTTATCGCACTATGTTGCGGCAGCGGACGCCTCCCCTTGTCCGATCATCCTCTATAACGTTCCGTCACGCACAGGAGTCGATCTGCCCGTAGACGTGATCTGCGAGCTGAGCCGTCATCCCAACGTAGCAGGGTGCAAGGAAGCATCGGGAAACATCGTGAAAACACTCCGCATTCTTCGCGGCTGTGCGCCGGGCTTTGCCGTCTGGAGCGGGAATGACGATCAGATCGTTCCGATGTGCGCCGCAGGTGCGCAGGGCGTTATTTCCGTCATCTCCAATCTGCTGCCGTCCGAAACGAAGCGAATGACCGATCTGTGTGCCGAAAACCGCTATGCAGAAGCTGCAATCGTGCAGCAGGACTGGATCGACCTGATCGATGCGCTCTTTGCGGAAGTCAACCCGATCCCCATCAAACGAGCAATGAACCTGCTCGGAATGGGCGTCGGAACGACACGGCTTCCGCTCGGCGGCATCTCCGACGAAGCGGAGAGAACGCTTCGCCGTGCTCTGCAAAATCACGATCTCTTATAGAAAAAGCGGGAGGCTGAGCCTCCCGCATCGTTTTATTTCAGGATCGCCTTGTGGAAAACCTTTTTGCCCTTGCGGATCTTGACGCCCGCCTGCAGCCTATCCTGCGAAACAGCAAAGTCAATCGTCGTGACCTTTTCATCGTCCACGGTCAGACCGCCCTGCTGGATGAGTCTGCGTCCCTCGCCGCGGGACGGGATCAGTCCGCACAGCGTGAGCAGATCCAAAATTCCGATTGCGCCGTCCGTCAGCTTGTCCGCTTCGATTTCCGTGGTCGGCATATTTTCATCGCTGCCGCCGGAAACGAAGAGCGCCTTCGCGGAGGCTTCGGCCTTCTTTGCTTCCTCCTCGCCGTGCACGAGCGCGGTCAGCTCATATGCGAGGATCTCTTTCGCGCGGTTGAGCTCGCTGCCCTCCCACTTGTCCATCTCATCGATCTGCTCAAGCGGCAGGAAGGTCAGCATGCGGATGCACTTGAGCACGTCCTGATCGCCGACATTGCGCCAGTACTGATAGAAATCGAACGGGCTGGTCTTGTTGGGATCGAGCCAAACGGCGCCGTTTGCGGTCTTGCCCATCTTTTTGCCTTCGCTGTTCATCAGCAGCGTGATGGTCATCGCGTGCGCGTCCTTGCCGAGCTTTTTGCGGATCAGTTCCGTGCCGCCGAGCATATTCGACCACTGATCGTCGCCGCCGAACTGCATATTGCAGCCGTAGTGCTGATACAGATGGTAGAAGTCGTAGGACTGCATGATCATATAGTTGAACTCCAGGAACGACAGACCGCGCTCCATACGCTGCTCATAGCAGCGGGCGCGAAGCATATTGTTCACGGAGAAGCAGGCGCCGACCTCACGCAGAAGCTCGATGTAGTTCAGCTTCAGCAGCCAGTCCGCGTTGTTGACCATAATGGCCTTTCCTTCACCGAACTCAATGAAGCGTTCCATCTGCTTTTTGAAGCAGTCGCAGTTGTGCTGGATCGTCTCCGGCGTCATCATCGAGCGCATATCTGTTCTGCCGGAGGGGTCGCCGATGTAGCCGGTACCGCCGCCGATCAGCGCGACCGGGCGGTTTCCGGCCTGCTGCAGGCGCTTCATCAGGCACAGCGCCATAAAGTGACCGACATGCAGGCTGTCCGCCGTCGGGTCAAAGCCGATATAGAAGGTCGCTTTTCCGTTGTTGACAAGCTCACGGATCTCGCTTTCGTCCGTCACCTGCGCGATGAGACCGCGGGCAACCAGTTCGTCATAAATCTGCATATTCCATCCTCCATGTAAAAAGCCCTCCGCTCCGAAGAGCAGAGGGCGTAAACTACGCGATACCACCTCTGAACGCCGCGACCTCACGAGCGCGGCCTCAGGGAGTGCGGGGCACTCCTGCGCGATAACGGGCGCGACCGTCCTTCCCTACTTTCCTTTCGGGAAGACCGCTCCGGGTGTATAACCAAAGCGCCGTTTATCGGCTCGCAGCGACCGCCGACTCTCTGAAAACGGGATGCAAAGGTTTCTTCCATCACAGCATTTAACGCCGTCATCGTAACAGATGAACGGTTTTTTGTCAAGTCCGATCCGACCTGCGCCCTTTGCCGAACAGCTGCCGAAGCGCCTCGGAGAGGCTGCTGATCTGAATGATCTCCAGTCCATCCACCGCAGGCACCTCACCGCGCCGCAGGGCCGGGATCATACAACTCTTGAAGCCGAGCCGACGCACCTCGGAAAGCCGCTGCGAGAGATTGCTGACGCCGCGGAGCTCGCCTGTCAGTCCGACTTCGCCGATCGCCGCGAAGTCGCTCGGAATAGCGGTGTCGAAATAGCAGGACGCCAGAGCCAGCACACAGGCAAGGTCCGCGCCCGGTTCATCGACCGAAAGTCCGCCAACAATGTTGATGTACGCATCCAGAGCGGAAATTTTGACTCCCCCGCGCTTTTCGAGGACCGCCATCAGCATGGCACCGCGGCTGAAATCAAAGCCGTTGCAGGTGCGGCGCGGCGTGGCGTAGGAGGACGGAGCTACAAGCGCCTGAACCTCCGCAAGGACGGGACGAACGCCTTCCATCACGCAGGTCACACAGGTGCCGGAGGCGTCTTCCGGTCGACCGGAGAGCAGCATCTCGGACGGATTGGAGATCTCTCGCAGACCGTCGTTTTCCATTTCAAACACGCCGATCTCGTTTGTCGCGCCGAAACGGTTTTTCGCCGCGCGGAGAATACGGTAGCTGGAATGCGGATCGCCCTCGAAATAGAGCACGCAGTCCACCATATGCTCCAGAACCTTCGGACCTGCAATCGCACCGTCCTTATTGACGTGACCGATCACAAACACCGTTACGCCGTAGTTCTTGGCAACGTGCATCAGCGTCATCGTGCAGCTTTTCACCTGCGAGACGCTTCCGGGAGCGGCATCCTGTGACTCGTCAAAGACGGTCTGGATGGAGTCGACGATGAGAAATTCCGGCTTCAGCTCCGCAACCGACTGCAGCACCGTTCCCATATCGGTCTCACAGTGGAGATAGAGCGCATCCGAAGAAACCTTCAGCCGATCGGCGCGAAGCTTGATCTGCCGCTCGGATTCCTCGCCGGACACATAGAGCACTTTTCCGAAATCGCAAAGCCGGCTGCAGATCTGCAGAAGCAGGGTCGACTTGCCGATGCCCGGCGCGCCGCCGACCAACACCAGAGAGCCGCGTACCGCGCCGCCGCCGAGCACGCGATCCAGCTCGTCCATCCCGGTGAAGAAGCGAAGCTCTGTCTCCGTGTCAAGCTCCTTCAGCCGCACAGGCTTGTGCGATGCGCCGAGCTCTGCATCGTATGTGCGTGCCGCACCCTGCTTTTTGGGGGCAGCAGGTTGTTCCACAATGGTGTTCCACGCGCCGCAGGCGGAGCACTGCCCCTGCCAGCGCGGCGTTTCATTGCCGCAGGCGCTGCAGAAAAAGACCTGTTTCGATTTCGCCATTTGTATCACTTCCGTTTCGGATAATGGGCGCGAGGATCGCCGCCGCAAGCTTCTTTTGGTAGTTCTCCTGACGCAGCAGCTCCGCCTCGCGGAGATTGGAAAGAAATCCGCACTCGACGAGCACGCCGGGATTACGGATATGTTTCATCAGATAGATGCCCTCTGAGGGCTTACATTTTCTGCGGTTCTTCGGATCGACCGCCGCACGAAGGCTCGATTGGATCTCTTCGGCGATTTCCCTGCTGTTTCCGGCCGCACCGTAAAAGACCTGTGCGCCGCTGTATTTCCCGTCGGGGAAATGATTCAGATGAATGCTGAGCAGCAGCGCACCGGGCTGCGAATTGACCATGGCGACGCGATTGCGAAGATCCGAGCGTTTCTTTTCCGCAATGGTCCTGCAGCCGTCATCGTAAACCGAGCGGTCATCCCTGCGGATCAGATACGCCTTTCTGCCGCAGAGTGCACTCAACGCCTCCAGACGGAGCGTGATCTGCAGATTGAGCAGGCTTTCCTTTGTGCCGTCCGATGCCGCCGCTCCGCCGTCCTCGCCGCCGTGTCCCGCATCCAGAATGAGCACCGGGGTCGCGGAAAGCTGTCCGAGCGTGGGACGGACGGGTCTGGGATATGCGAAGCAGGCAAGCAGCGCCAGCACCAATGCCATACACAAAAAGAAGAATCTTCTGCTCATACGATCACCTCAAGCAATGCTATGAGGGATGCAGGCGGTCATAGTACAGGCAATTCGGTCAGTTCAAAGAGAAGCTTCTCTCCTTCCCGATCGGTTTTCCGCACTTCGAGACAGCCGAAGTCGAATTCCGCCTCGATCCCGTTCGGGAGAGAGATCTCATAAAGGAAACCGTTTTCGCACTTCTTCCAGCGAATCGCGATCGTTCCGCGCTTTGTTTTGTACTGTCCCTGCGCGGAGGTGATCTTCCCGCTGCGGTCGGGATAAGGTCTGATTCTCACACGCGCAAAGCCCGCCGTCTCCTCCGAGACCGAGATCCCGAGACAGTATTCATACAGCCATTCCACGCAGGAGCCGAGCGAATAGTGATTGAAGGAGTTCATCCCCTTCAGATTTTCCGCGGAATTGCTGTCCCAATGCTCCCATATGGTCGTGGCGCCGTTCACAACGGAGTAACCCCAGCCCGGGAAGCTCGTCTGCGTCAGAATATCATAGGCAGTATCCTGCAGACCAAGCTCACACAAGGTCGGGAGCAGGAAGCGGATGCCCAAAAAGCCGCAGGATAAATGTCCGTTGTTTTCACGGATCCTTCTCAGTAAATTATCCTTTGTTTCACAGTCGGAAATGAGTCCCGCCTTGTATGCCAGAACATAGGCAGACTGCGTATCGGAATGCAGCCTTCCGTTCGCAAGATATGCCTTTCTGAACGAGGTGCGGATGTTCTCATAGAGTGTCTTGTATGTGTCGCGCTCCCCGTCGCCGATGATCTCGCAGAGCCTGTATGCGATGTAAGCCGCCCGTGCGAAATAGACGTTTGCAACGAGCGATTTGTCCGTTATTTCACCGACCGAGAGCCAATCGCCGTAGGAATTTCCGCCCTCGCGGAGGAAGTCCGTGCTGTCTTCGAGATAATACGTCAGCAGCCGCTTGACGGACGGAAGATTGTCGAAAATGATCCTTTTATCGCCGTACATCAGATAGTGATGATAGGTGATCTCCGCGCCGGCTTCACTCCAGCCGCCGCAGATGTCTCTGCCCGTGTAGGCGTAGAATCCGACGCGCGGGAGCGGAGCGACCGCCGGGATGGCGCCGTTTCCGAGCTGTGCGTCACGGATGTCGGCAAGGTATTTTGCATAGTAAGCCTCCGCCCCGACATTGAACATCGCGCTGCGGCAAAACACCTGAGCATCGCCAAGCCAGCCAAGCCGTTCGTCGCGCTGCGGACAGTCGGTCGGAACGCTGAAAAGATTTCCGCGAAGGCTCCGCATGGCATTGGAATAGATCTGATTGACGATTTCATCCGAGCAGCGGAACTGCCCGACCGATTCCAGATCGGTATACATCGCCTCCGCAGAAACCGCGAGAAGCTCCACAGTCCCTTCAAAGGTGATCTCCGCATAGCGGAATCCGTGGTAGGTAAACAGCGGGCGGAACTCCTCCCCGTTCGGGTCTCCGCGGAGGATATAGGTATCGGTCGCTTCCGCTTTCCGCAGATTGTCCGTATAGAGTTTTCCCTCGTTCAGCACTTCACCGTGCCGCAAAACGATCCTCGCACCGCGCTCACCCTTCACACGGCAGCGCAGGACGCCGGCGAGATTCTGCGAAAAATCATAGAGAACCGTGTTTTCGGTTTTTGATACGATTTTCCCGGGAAATATCTCCTTCACGCGGACAGGCGGGATATCAAGCCTTTGCAGATACAGATTTCTGGAAAATTTGAACACCGGAACCTCGGCGTTTTCCCACGAGCTGTCGTCGTAGCCGAAGACCGAAAAGCCCCCGAGATCCATTCGCGCATCAACATACTCGCCCATATAGATGTCGCTTCTTCGGATCGCGCCCTGCGCGGCCTTCCACGAGGCGTCGGTCGGAATGATCTCCAGCGAGCCGTCGGCGTATTCGAGCCGGAGCTCTGCGGAAAACTCGACTCTGTCGTTCCACGTGTTTCGTTTGAACGCATAGTTTGAGCCGATATGACCGACCGCCCAGCCGTCGCCCAGAACAACGCCCACCGCATTGTTTTTCTCGATGCGATCGGTCAGATCATAGGTAATGAGCGGAAGCTTTTTGGAATAATCCACCCAGCCGGGTGCGAGATGATCGTCCGAGACAGGCTTTCCGTTCAGAAAGATCCGAAACACGCCGAGCGCCGAGATCAGAAGCTGTGCCGACTGTACGTGCTTTTGGACAGAAAACTCTTTTCTGAAATAGGGCGAGGGATTCCCGTAGCGGTCGTCCGCACTTTTATATTCACCTGTTTTGAATGTGATCCAGTCCGATTTCATCAGCATACGTCCACACCTCCGCGATCCGTTTCCCTGCGACGATTGTATCACAAACAAATCATATTTCAAAGATGTTATTTCGCGCCGATTCGTCACCATTCGCCGCCGTGTTCATAGAATGATCAGGGAGGATACCCCAAATGTTTTCGGGAGGAATGAATATGGCACAGGAAAACGCGGCAGCCCGCTGCGAGACCGGCAGAGGCTATCTGCCGAGCTGCGCACCGCTGGCAAATCCCTTTGTCCCCTACCAGCTGACGGGCGCGGAGCTCTACAAGCCCGCCAAGGGACTGGTGCGCGGTACAATGTACCCCGGTCTGGATCTGCCGTTTATGGGTATGGTGAATCAAAAGGAAAAGCCGGATACGCTCCTGCACCGTATGCAGGCGCTCGGCTTTGCGATGCAGGAGCTGGGACTGTTTCTGGATACGCACAGCCTCGACAGCGAAGCGCTCTCGCTCTATCAGGACTATCAGGAGATGTATCAGGAGCTTGAGGCGGAGTACGAAAAACGGTACGGTCCCCTGACGCAGGCACAGGCCGGCGGAGAGGGCGCTTACAACTGGGTAAACGATCCGTGGCCGTGGAGCTTTGACGCACAGAGGGAGGGCTGAGCATGTTTGTCTATCAGAAAAATCTGCAGTACCCGGTCAAGATCCGCAACGTGAACCCGAAGCTGGCTTCTGTGATCATCAGCCAGTACGGCGGTCCCGACGGTGAGCTCGGTGCGTCGATGCGGTATCTTTCTCAGCGCTATTCGATGCCCTACCCCGAGCTGAAGGCGCTTTTGACCGACATCGGCACGGAAGAGCTCGGGCACCTCGAAATGGTCGGTGCGATCATCCATCAGCTCACGCGCAAGCTCACCGACGCACAGATCGAAACGGCGGGCTTCGACACCTACTTCGTCGATCATACTGCGGGCGTCTACCCCACCGCGGCATCCGGCGCACCGTGGAATGCCGCTGGCATCGGGGTGAAGGGAGACCCGATTGCGGACCTCGTTGAGGATATGGCGGCGGAGCAGAAGGCGCGCGTGACCTATGACAACATTCTGCGTCTCTCCGACGACCCGGATGTCAACGATGTCATCAAGTTCCTGCGCGAGCGCGAGGTCGTGCACTTCCAGCGCTTCGGCGAGGCGATGGAAATGCTCCGCGTCCGCCTGAACGAAAAAAACATCTACTT
>JAFVWG010000125.1 GCA_017501805.1 Oscillospiraceae bacterium | reverse complement strand
CTTCACCAAGCCCGTCGCGGCGTTCATCTCCGGACAGAGCGCTCCCAAGGGCAAGCGTATGGGACACGCCGGTGCGATCATCTCCGGCGGCAAGGGCACGGCGGCGTCCAAGATCGCCGCGCTGCAGGAGTGCGGCGCCGTTGTCGCGCCGACGCCCGACCTCATCGGTGAGGCGCTGGTGGAAGCCGTCACAAAGGCCGGCATTCTGGACAAGTGCCGCGAGGCGTAATATGAAAAAAGCGGGACTGCAAACAGTCCCGCTTTTCATTTGCTCGTTTGTGTGATACGATAGACGTATCTCTGACAAAGGAGCTACACCTATGAACCGTGATTTTACCGTATTCGCCCACCGCGGCGCAAGTTCTTATGCCCCCGGCAACACGATGCTGGCGTTCTATCTCGGCGTATGGATGCGCGCAGACGGCATCGAGACCGATGTGCGGCGCACGAAGGACGGAAAGCTCGTGCTTTTCCACGACACAACGATCCAGAAGCTGACCGGCATTGAGGACGAGACCCGCCTGCTCAGGGACTACACCTACGCGGAGCTCTGCGATATGCCCTTCCACAGCAGGAAATCCGATCAGATCGACCGCATTCCGCTCTTCGAGGATTTTCTGGATAAATTCGGCTGGCGGGATCTGCATTTTGCCATTGAGCTGAAGGAGGACGAAACGGAAGCTGAGGTCCTCGCTCTGCTCGAAAAATACGATCTTCGTAAAAAAACGACGGTCACATCCTTCACCTTTGATCGGATCGCGGAGATCAAACGTCTGCGCCCAGACTACCGTGTCGGCTGGCTGCGTCAGGATCTCGGCGAGGAAGAGCTTGCCGCTGCGCGGAGCATCGGCGCGGAGCAGGTCTGCCCCCGCGCCTGCAACGTCACCGCAGAGAAGATCCGCGCGTGGCACGACGCGGGCTTCGAGGTCCGCACCTGGGGCGTGCTGGATGAAGCGCTGATGCGTCTTGTCTACGACTGCGGCGCAGACGGCACGACGGTCAACTTCCCCGACCGTCTGCTCGCCTATATGAAGGAAAACCCCCGCTGATATTCTGCATATTATATGCAGAAGCCTTCCCTGTTTTGGGAAGGCTTCTGCTTTTTCTTCGCCATTTCAGTCCCGACACTTGCATTTTTTGCGAAAAACACAGAAAATACGCAAAAATCGTTTTTTGGCTATATGCAATATAACAGAAAATCAGGTGCTTTGCGCAGAGCGGATTGTGCGATTTCACGAACGACTTGCAAAATGAATGATTACGAATTGCAAATTGCAAAATATATGACAAAAAAGATGCAATTCTTGCATAAAATGAAATTTACAAGAATTGCGCTTGCATTTTGGGGTTGCAAAATAAATTCATCAACTATATAATGGGGGTGTTATTTTTTTAGGAGGTATCACCACTATGAAGAAACTGATTTCTATCGCACTGGTATTGGTTATGATGCTGTCCCTGGTTGCCTGCGGCAGCAGCACCACCGCCACCACCGCCACCAAGATGACTATGGGCACCGGCGGCACCGCCGGCACCTACTATGCCTTCGGCGGCGTTCTGGGTCAGTACATCAAGAACCACGCGGGCATTGACGTCAATGTCGTTTCCACCGACGGCTCCAAGGCGAACATTGAGTTCATCGATGCCGGCGACTATCAGCTGGGCACTGTCCAGTCCGACGTTATGGCTTACGCATGGGACGGCACCCGTTCCTTTGAGCAGAACGGCGCCATCAAGTCCTTCCGCGTTGTCGGCGGTCTGTATGCCGAGGCCGTTCAGCTGGTCACCATGGATCCCGCGATCAAGTCCGTTGCCGACCTGAAGGGCAAGGCCGTTTCCATCGGCGCTCCCGGTTCCGGCGTCTACTTCAACGCTATGGACGTTCTCACCGCTGCCGGTCTGACCGAAGCGGACATCCGGCCTCAGTACATGAGCTTTGCCGACTCCGCCGACGGTCTGAAGGACGGCAAGATCGATGCTGCTTTCATCGTCGCCGGTGCTCCCACCAATGCAATCGCCGAGCTGTGCACCACCAATGAAGCTTACCTCGTTCCCATCGACGGCGAGATCGCCGAGACCCTGATGGCAGCTTCCCCCTTCTATACGCTGTACACCATCCCCGCAGAGACCTACAAGGGTCAGACCGAAGACGTTGTCACCGTCACCGTTAAGGCTACGCTGATCGTCACCGACAAGGCTTCCGAGGAAGATGTCTACAATCTGACCAAGGCGATCTTCGACAACACTGCCGCCATCGCTGCCGAGAACGGAAAGGGCGCCGAGCTGTCCGTTGAAAACGCCACCTCCGGTATGACCGCTCCCTTCCACGCAGGTGCTGCCAAGTACTTTGCGGAACAGGGCGTTACCGTCGCAACTGAGTAATTCCCCCTATCGGTTTATGGCTGCGGCGAAATTCGCCGCAGCCGTTTTCGCAGCTTGACTCTATCGGAGGTATCCATATGGCGTTCTTCAAGAAAAAACCGACGGCAGACATCCCGATGGATGTGGATGCCGTTATGAAAAAATATGACCGGGAATCCAATGTCCGGATCTGGGAAGGCACGCCCAAGCTTATCGTGACCTGCATTCTCGCCGTCTTCTCTCTCTTCTGCCTGTATGTGACGCTGTTTGCGGGCTGGCTGGAAGAGCATCGGCTGACTTCCTTTGTGGCATGGATCGTGTTCATCGGCTTTCTGGTATTCCCCGCCAAAAAAGGCGTACAAAAAGTCAATTCCCTGCCCTGGTACGACATCGTCGCAATGCTCGTCGGCACCGGCGCGTTTCTCTACTTCACCTTTAATGCGATGGATATCATCCAGCAGGGCAGCCGTTTTGATGCGCATCAGATCATCATCGGCATCGTGGGGATTCTGGCACTGGCGGAGGTTTGCCGCCGAAGCGTGGGTCTGCCGATCCTGATCGTCGCCGCCGCGTTCATCACGTACGCGCTGATCTGGGGTCTTGCCAACCCGTCACTATGGGGCAAGCTCAACTACACCGTCCGCTATCTGTTCTACAGCAAGGAGGGTATCCTCTCCACGCCCATCAACACCTGCTCCAAATTCATCGTGGTCTTTATTATTTTCGGTGCTTTTCTGGAGCGGACCGGCGTCGCGGATCTGTTTATCAAGTTTGCCAATGCCATCGTGGGCGGTTTCTCCGGCGGTCCCGCCAAGGCCGCGGTGGTCGCCAGCGCACTGGAGGGTATGGTCTCCGGCTCTTCCGTAGCAAACACGGTCGGTTCGGGCTCGGTCACCATTCCGCTGATGAAAAAAACGGGCTATAAGCCCGAGTTCGCCGCCGCAGCGGAAGCCTCCGCCTCCACCGGCGGTCAGATCATGCCTCCCATTATGGGCGCAGCCGCCTTCCTGATGGCAGACTTCGTGCAGGTCCCCTACAGTGACATCGTCGTTCGGGCGATCCTTCCCGCGGTTTTGTATTTTGCGGGCATTTTCATCTCCGTCCATCTGGAAGCAAAGAAACTGGGCCTTCGGGGTCTGAAACGTGAGGAGCTCCCCAAGCTGAAGCCGCTGCTGAAAAAGTGGTATCTGATGACGCCGCTGATCCTGCTGATCTATCTGGTCGGCACCAGCACGCGCAGCATCCAGTATGCCGCAGCCATCTGCATCGTTGTATGCATTGCGGTGAGTCTGATCAATAAGGAACACCGCATCACCTTCAAGGGTCTTCTGGAAGCTTTGGCCGCCGGCGGACAGGGCACGATCACGGTCGCCGCCGCCTGCGGCGTTGCCGGTATCATTGCAGGCACCATCACGATGACCGGTCTTGCCAATATGCTCATCAACGGCATCGTGAGCATCGCGGGATCGAATGTTCTGATCGCCCTGTTCCTCACGATGATCTGCTGCATCGTTCTGGGTATGGGCGTTCCCACCACGGCGAACTACTGCATTATGGCAGCTACCTGCGCACCCATTCTGATCCGTATGGGCGTTCCCGCACTGGCAGCCCACTTCTTCGTCTTCTACTTCGGCATCGTGGCAGATCTGACGCCCCCCGTGGCGCTGGCAGCCTACGCAGGCGCAGCCATCGCACAGGCAAATCCCATGAAGACGGCACTGACCTCCACAAAGCTTGCCATCGGCGCTTTCATCGTGCCCTATGTGTTCGCAACAAGTCCGGCTATGCTGTTCATCAATACGACAGTCTGGGAAGTGATCCAGATCTGCATCACCTCGATCGTCGGTATCTTCGGCGTTTCTATGGCGCTTGAAGGCTTCCTTCTGAGCGGAATGCGCTGGTATCAGCGCATTATGAGTGCAGCCGGCGGACTGCTGCTGATCACGCCCGGCGGCTTCACGGACGCCGTGGGTCTTGCGCTTGTGGCCGTTGTGGTCATTCTGCAAATCATCGATCGGCAAAACGCAAAAACGGATCTTCGCACGCAGTAATCCCAAAAAAACAGTCCCGGCAGGTGATCCTGCCGGGACTGCATCTGTATTCATAGCGCTCCGAAAAAAAGTATTGCCAAAAAATATCTCCGGAATCGAAAACGCACCTTGCAAATAAAGCGCAAATTTGCTAGAATGTACGCGGACTATAATATTAAAGGAGTTGTCTTGTATGCCTCTGGTTACTTCTACCGAAATGTTCAAGAAAGCCTACAGCGGCGGCTACGCCATCGGTGCTTTCAACGTGAACAACATGGAGATCATTCAGGGCATCACCGAGGCTTGCCGTGAAGAGCACGCCCCCGTGATCCTGCAGGTCTCCAAGGGCGCCCGCGCCTATGCAATCCGCACCTACCTCGTCAAGCTCGTCGAGGCGGCGGTCATCGAGTGCCCCGATATCCCCATCGTCCTGCATCTGGACCATGGCGACAGCTTTGAAACCTGCAAATCCTGCATCGACGACGGCTTTACCTCCGTCATGATCGACGCTTCCAGCAAGCCCTTTGCTGAGAACATCGAGATCACCAAGGAAGTTGTCAAGTACGCGCACGACCACGGCGTTGTCGTCGAGGCCGAGCTTGGCACGCTCGCCGGCATCGAAGACGAAGTCAACGTTGCTGCCGATGCCGCTTCCTACACCCGTCCGGAAGAAGTCGAAGAGTTCGTCACCAAGACCGGCTGCGACTCTCTGGCCATCGCCATCGGCACTTCCCACGGCGCTTACAAGTTCAAGCCCGAGCAGTGCACCCGCAACGAAAAGGGCATCCTCGTTCCGCCCCCGCTGCGCTTCGACGTGCTTGAGGAAGTCTCCCGCCGTCTGCCCGGCTTCCCCATCGTTCTGCACGGCTCTTCCTCCGTTCCGCAGGAATACGTCAAGATGATCAACACCAACGGCGGCAAGATGCCCGACGCAGTCGGCATCCCCGAAGAGCAGCTCCGCAAGGCAGCCGCCCTCTCCGTCTGCAAGATCAACATCGACTCCGACCTGCGTCTCGCTCTGACCGGCACGATCCGTTCCTTCATGAACGAGCATCCCGAGAAGTTCGACCCGCGCGACTATCTGAAGCCCGCCCGTGCCAACATCAAGGAAGTTGTCCGCCACAAGCTGGTCAACGTCCTCGGCTGCGCCGGCAAGGCCTGATCCTTTTTCCAAAAGAAAGACGTGCTGCAAATGCAGCACGTCTTTTTGTTATGCATCCATCGCAAAGGAGAACACGCCGTGTTTCGGGAAACGATCGTTCAGCGCCTTCGCCATCGCGTAGGGTCTTCCGTCCGATCCGACAGGCAGCGTCTCCGCAACAGCTCCGAAGAGCTCCGCACGACATCCGTTTTCGCTCTTGTAAAACCGACAGCGTTCCACAAGCGCCTTCGGTGGAAAAATATGCGCCGTTCCTGCAAGATGCGTTTCCCGCAGGCGGACATATTCTTCCGCTTCGCAGGGAGCCCACACCGCATCCACGCGCACCGAAGCCGTGCTCCAGTTGCGGAATCCGCGTCTTTCATAAAAGCGGCGCAGAGCATCGTCCGCAGGTACGAGCAAGAGCCCGTCCGCTCCTTGCTCTTTCAGTTCTTCCTCCGCATATCGCAGAAGACCTGTTGCCAGCCCCTGTCCGCGGTATGCCTCAGCCGTTGCCACACCGTAGAGGTAGCGCCCGTCGAGGATCGATCCGTCTGCCGCCACCGCATAGGGCAGCGCGAACGCCATCGCCGCAAGCCTTTCCCCATCACGGCAGCAGAAGCCTTCACCGATCTCAAGCAGCAGCGCGATGAGCTCTTCCGCCTGTTCGGAAAACGCCTCCTGCCAGAGCGAAACAAGCGCAGGAATATCCTTTTTGCAAAGCTTCTCAAAACACATTATGCTTCCACCCAAAGCGCACGGCTCTTCTCCAGCAGGATCGGTCGGTAGGACTCCTTTGCTTTTCGGAGTCCGGGAACGCCCATATCCTCCTCCCGATTGAGCAGCTCAACCTGCGGATAACGGTCGCGCACCATACGCGCCATCTCACGGTTGATGAGGGCAAAGCTGCCCTGCACATCCGCGTCCGCTTTTTCAAAATTCACATCAAAGACCTTCTCCGTGATACGGTTGCCCATCGAGAACGCCAGCGGCTCATTTCCGTCCAGAAGGAGCAATCCTTCCAGCTCAAGCTCCCGCATACAGTCCATCGCCTGTTTCAAAATCCCGAATTCCCTCGCGGCATCTTTATCTCCGTGCTTCGCAAGCCAGCGATGCGCGCAGCTTCGGCAGAGGGCGAGATTCTGTTCCGAGATCGGCTCCGTGCGCCAATCGGGATGCTCCGCAGCGAAACGGTTGATGTGATTGCGCTTCGCCTGCAGCTTTTTCCCGGCAAGCTCCGCGAGCTGCTCAACGGGATAGAGATGGTCGAAATGATCGCGGTTTGTTGTAAACGAGAATTTCCCCGGAAATGCAGTCTCAAGAAAAGCCCGGTTTTCCTCCGTCACGCCGCCCAGCCGAAACGGGATGTTCCGCTCTGCGGCATCCTGCCGCAGGCGTTCGATCGCGGCGGCGGGGTCGCCCACGCCTGCGGGGAAGTAGAAAAACTCCCCATGATCTCCCCGGATCCTTACGCATACAAATCCGTCGAGAATTGCGTACTCCGCGTATCCGCCCATCCAAAGCAGCATATTGGCAAAGCTGGAAACACAGTCCTGTCTTCCGGCAGCATAGAGCAGCGGATGCAGTTCGCTGCGTTTGTCCATAGTAATCGCTTGAAAGTCCAGCATATTCGCTCCGTTTGTCCAATTACGAAAAGACGCCTTTCAAAAGGCGTCCCG
>JAFVWG010000124.1 GCA_017501805.1 Oscillospiraceae bacterium | reverse complement strand
GCCATCTGCGCAGCCTTCTGGCGCTCGATCGAGCCGGTCGTCACCTTGTCGCCCAGATTGTAGAGCAGGAAGGTCTTCTCGGCAGCCGCCTGCACATTCTGCAGCCATTCCGCGCCGGTAAAGCCGTCGCCGCCCTTGCCGTAGGCAACAAGCAGCATCTTCGCAAACGCCGCGGAGGAAAGCTGACCGTTGGGATCGAACTTGCCGTTGCCGACGCCGGCGACGATGCCCTTGTCCACGCAGTAAGCAACATATTTCGCCGCCCAGTGCGTCGCGGGAACATCCGAGAAGCCCGTCTCGGTTTTCGTGAGCGCGGATTCCTTCTCGCCCTCAAGCATCACGCAGAGGATCTTTGCCGCCTGCGCGCGGGTGAGTGTCTTCTTCGGTCCGAACGAACCGTCCTCAAAGCCGTTGATGATACCCTGCGCGGACATCGCGGCAACCGCCTTGGCATATTCTGCGGTAATAAAGCCTTCATCCTTGAACGCCGCGCCCGCGAAGGGCAGTGCGCTCAGAAGCAGAGTCATTGCGAGAAACATAACGAACAGCTTTTTCATCGTGTGATCCTCCCGTGTTTTCTCTGAAAATTTTGAAACAAAATGCTATGTTTTTATTCTATTCGCCCGTGCTCCCTCTGTCAACGGACTTTTTCGTATCCCCCGCCAACTTTTTCCGCCTTGTTTTATGCGCATTGCACAATCCCCGCGCCCGCAGGCGAAAAAACCGACCTGCGGGAAAATCCACAGGTCGGATAAATCGGTATTTACGGTGCGGTCTTGTACTGCGACTGGGTGACCTCATAGGGCTTCGCCAGCATATTCGTCACGGATTCGCGTGCGACCTTTACCAGCGCCTCCTGCAGACCGGGCGCGTCCTTGTTGAGGCCTGCGGGAGTGTCCTTCAGCAGATCGGTCGGAACATAGTTGATCTGATCGGGGGTGACGCCGGTCAGCGTGCAGCAGGTAGCCATCGCCGCAATGTAGCGGCCGACGCCCTTGTTCAGGTGGCTGATCTTGTCGCGGTGGATGCCGTTGCCGATGAAGGAGGAACGTGCGTTCAGGATCGCCGTACCTGCGGGGATGACTCCCTTGAAGCGGGTGTCATTGCCGATCAGGTTGTCCTTCGTCGTCTTGATGCCTTCGTACATCTTCATCGAATCGTCGCCGTATTCCTTCATGCGCTTCAGATGCGTTTCGGAGTGCTGACCGTCCGTGCGGTAGGACCACGGCATGGCGTAGAAGAGGGGTGCATCGGGATGCGCTTCGCGCACATGGGCGAAGACAACATCCTTCCAGATGCCGCCGTCATCCAGGTCGGCGATCGTCGTGCCGCCGCCCTGCGTGAGGATGTGCGTCCATTTTTCGTCATGGAGCGTCTGGTCGAAGGTGACCTTCGTCTGCGTTTTGAACTTGCCGGTGGAGTTCTTGTAGAACTTATAGACGGGCTTGTCCTGCAGGAGGAAGTCCGCGTGCTGATGGTAGCGGCAGCCGCTGTAGTAGAGGATACCGATGACGAGGTCCTTTACGCCGACGTCCTTGAGCATCTCGTACAGATACTTGATCGTGCAATCGTTGCCGTAGCTGT
>JAFVWG010000123.1 GCA_017501805.1 Oscillospiraceae bacterium | reverse complement strand
GAAGATCATGATGGAAAAATGCGTCGGACACGAAAACCTCGCGCGCGAACTGGGCGAGGAGTTCATTCAGGACTTCGGCAAATACGAGTTTGAAATGGAGCGCTACTTCGACCACGGTCTGGGTATGGGCTCCGTGCAGGTCATGCTGAACAGCAGCAAGGACTTCGTCTTCGTCATCTGATACACCTTGGAAATGAGGGAACTGCAATGCTGCAAATCAAAAAACTGCGCTGCGACCACGTCATCGACTTCGCGGCGGAAGAACTGAAAAAATATCTTCGTATGATGATGCCCGAGGGCGGCGATGTCGCCATCTCCACCGAGCCCGAAGCAAAAGACGGCTTCCGTCTCGGTCTTCTGGAAGATTTCTCGCTCCCCTTTGAGGGAGAAGATGTCCGCCTTGACGACGTCGTGCACATCGACACGCAGGAGTGCGGCGGCATCCTCGCCGGCTCGAACCCCCGCAGCGTGCTCTTCGCGGTCTACCGTTTTCTGAAACTGCACGGCTGCCGCTGGCTCTATCCGGGCATCGACGGCGAACACATCCCCGTTACGGAGCTGAAACCGCAGAGCTATCACAAAATGGCGGATATGCGCTTCCGCGGTCACTGCAACGAGGGCGCTTCGAGCCAGTCCAGTATGCTGGAGCACATCGACTACTGCGCCAAGCAGGAAGAAAACGTCTATATGACGCAGTTCCGCATTTCCTTCTCCTTCTATAACTACTACTATTCCCACGTCCGCAATCAGTCCAACCGCACCCCCGAGCCCGTCAGCGAACAGCAGGTAACACAGTGGAAGCGAGGCTGCGAGGCAGAGCTCGCCAAGCGCGGTCTGCAGTTCCACGATGTGGGACACGGCTGGACCGCCGACCCCTTCGGGATGCACACCGGCGACAACAGCGGCTGGCAGGACGGCACCCGCAAGCTCACCGAGGAGCAGCGCAGTGTGCTCGCGCAGATCAACGGCAAACGCGGACTCTATCGCAAGTATCCGAACTGGACAAATCTCTGCTATTCGCAGTCCTATGTCCGCACCACGATGGCGGACGCCGTCGTCGCCTACGCGGAAAAGCACACGAATGTGGACTATCTCCACATCTGGCTGGCTGACCTTGACAACAACCACTGCGAGTGTGAGGAATGCCAAAAGATGCGTCCGAGCGACTGGTATATGATGATCATGAACGAGATCGACGAGAAGCTCACCGCAAAGGGGCTGGACACGCGCATCGTCTTCATCGCCTATGTGGACACGCTGTTTGCGCCTGAGAAGGTCACGCTCAACAACCCCGAGCGTTTCCTGATGCTCTACGCGCCGATCACCCGTTCCTACACCTCAAGCATCAACGGCTCATCCGTCATCCCTCCCGCGAAGCCCTACATCCGCAACAAATGGAAAGCCCCCGTCGGCGCTGAGGAAGCCTTCTCCTTCGTGCGCGAGTGGCAGAAGTGCTGGCACGGTCCCTGTGTCGTCTTTGAATACTACTTCTGGCGGCATCAGTACCACGATCTCGGCGGACTCGAGATCGCACGGCGCATTTACGAGGACATCCGCGGTATGAAGGAGCTCGGTATGCAGGGCTTCATCGACTGCGGCACGCAGCGTGCATTCTTCCCGAACGGCTTCGCGGCGTATGTCTACGCCGAAACGCTGCGGGACACTTCGCTCTCCTTTGACGCGATCAAGGAAGACTACTTCTCCCACGCCTACGGCGAGGATTGGGAGCAGGTCGCGGCTTATCTCGAAAGTATGGGCAAGGCGTTCGACTTCGCCTACCTTGAAGGTGAGAAGAGTACGGACCGCAAGGTCAGTAAACGCTACAACCCCGATATGGTGCAGAGCCTTTCCCGCGCACCGGAGATCGCCGCGTCGGAGCGCGCCCTTGTCAAGACGCATATGTCTATGCCCACCCGTCCGCAGACCGTCTCCTGGAGACTGCTCCTGCGCCACGCCGAGTACGCCGAAAAGCTTTCCAAAATTATGCAGGTCAAGGCTGTCGGTCATGAAAACCTTGCGCGCGAGCTGGGTGAGAAGTTCATACAGGACTTCGGCAAGTATGAGTTTGAACTGGAGCGCTACTTCGACCACGGTCTCGGTATGGGCGCCGTAGAATTCCTGCTGCACAGCAGTTAGGCCTTTGTCTTCGTCATTTGACGCATAACAAAAGAAAAGAGGGAATCACGATGCTGCAAATCAAGAAAATGCGCTGCGATCACGTCATCGACTTCGCGGCGGAAGAGCTCAAGAAGTATCTCCGTATGATGATGCCCGAGGGCGGCGACGTTGCCATCTCCACCGAGCCCGAAGCAGCGGACGGCTTCCGTCTCGGTCTTCTGGAAGATTTCTCGCTCCCCTTCGAGGGAGAAGATGTCCGCCTTGACGACATCGTGCACATCGACACGCAGGAATGCGGCGGCATTCTCGCCGGCTCGAACCCCCGCAGCGTGCTCTTCGCGGTCTACCGTTTTCTGAAGCTGCACGGCTGCCGCTGGCTCTACCCGGGTGTTGACGGCGAATTCATTCCCGTTACGGAGCTGAAGCCGCAGAGCTATCAT
>JAFVWG010000122.1 GCA_017501805.1 Oscillospiraceae bacterium | reverse complement strand
GGGTCGGATCGCGAAAGAGATCCGCACAGTCGTCAAGTCCGTCGCACAGCGTGCCGGAAAAAAGGTCAACGTGGAGATCGTCGATTCGTAAGACGCTCCCGACCGAACAACAGGACGCACCGAATGCTGACACCTGATAAGGAAGTCCTTTAGAACCCGCATCGAATGCATTGAATTATCCGGTATTGGCAGAGACAAGTCCAAAAAGATGAATGCCGAGAAGAACTGTAAAAGGTTTTTCTCGGCATTTTTCTGTTTATAGCGTTACATTCGGCAATTGAGCCGCCTTTGGATAAAATGATGGCAGAACATCAAAGGATGTAACAATGCAGAGAACTTTAACAGAAGAATTCTATTCCGGCAATATGGATCCGCAGGCACGAAGCGCCAAGCAGAATAAAGCAGTGCGGGAGCAAACGTTACACATTCCGAAAAACCTTCACCGATTTTGATGGTCCTTATTTCCGCAGAACTCGGAATGTTATTTTATTTTGTATAGCTATCATGGAGCTGACCTTGCGGTTTGCTCCTTTTTCTTTATGCAATCTTAATGTCACGAATTGCTCTCTTACACCGTCTTAAAATTGAAACCGTATAATTAAAATGACAAAAGGAAGATAAGGAGAAGCATAATGGCCGATCTGAGACATAAAAAGAGGCGTCTAACCTCGTTTCAAATCATCATACTCGGCTTTGCCGGAGTCATATTCGCGGGTGCATTCTTGCTGATGCTCCCCATATCAACGAAAAGCGGTATCGCAACACCGTTTAACGAAGCCTTGTTCACCGCAACCTCGGCAGTATGCGTAACGGGGCTGGTAGTTCAAGACACAGCCACCTATTGGTCGGTCTTCGGTCAATGCATCATTTTGGTGCTCATCCAAATCGGCGGTCTCGGTGTCATCACGGTTGCCGCATCCTTCGCTCTGCTTTCGGGGCGAAAGATATCTTTGATGCAGCGAAGCACCATGCAGGAAGCCATTGCCGCACCGAAGGTTGGCGGTATCGTAAGGCTGACCTATTTCGTATTAAAGGCTACTTTTCTGATTGAACTGCTCGGAGCCTTGATAATGATGCCGACGTTTATACGTGATTTCGGCGGAAAAGGCATTTGGATATCGGTCTTTCATTCGATCTCGGCTTTTTGCAATGCCGGATTTGACATAATGGGAACGGAGGCAGCAAAGTTTGTTTCCCTCACCTCATATCTCGGAAACCCGGTTATCAACATCACCGTAATGCTGCTTATCGTGATCGGCGGCATAGGCTTTCTCACGTGGGAAGATGTCTGTACCAATAAGCTTCGCTTTAAGCGTTACCGTTTGCAAAGCAAGGTCATTCTCGTTACCTCTGCTATCCTGATTCTGGTTCCCGCTATGTTCTTTTTCTTCGTAGATTTTGCAGATATGCCGATGAAGGAACGCGTGCTTGGCTCCTTGTTTCAGGCGGTGACACCGAGGACGGCGGGATTTAATACAGCGGGGCTTGCCGGTATGACCGGTGCGGGACAGGCAATTACGATTGCACTGATGCTGATCGGCGGTTCCCCCGGTTCTACCGCAGGCGGTATGAAGACCACGACCTTTGCCGTATTGCTTGCTACCGCTTTTTCCACCTTCCGCCGCAGGGAAGATACGCAGATATTCAAGCGCAGAGCAGACCATAGCGTTGTGCGAAACGCAGCAACCATTTTGATGATGTATATCGTCCTGTTTTTCAGCGGTGCCGTGGCGATCAGCGTTGCGGAAGGGCTTCCGTTTGGCGCCTGTCTTTATGAAACGGCCTCGGCAATCGGTACGGTTGGTCTGACCCTGGGAATTACTCCGCAACTGGGAATGCTGTCACAATGCGTGCTGATGCTGCTGATGTTCTTTGGCAGGGTCGGCGGACTGACGCTCATTTATGCGGCACTGTCCGGAAGCGGCAAGAAGCTATCCAAGCTGCCGCAGGAAAGAATCACCGTAGGTTAAAGGAGAAAACACTATGAAATCCATATTGCTTATCGGACTTGGAAATTTCGGAAAGCACATTGCCCAGCAGCTCAATCAGCTTGGGCATCAGGTAATGGCCGTCGATCACAACGAAGACCGCGTCAACGATGCTATGGACATCGTGACCAATGCACAAATCGGTGACAGCACCAACGTGGAGTTTCTGCGTTCTCTCGGCATTGATCACTATGACGTATGTATCGTTGCCATCGGAGGGGATTTTCAAAGCTCTCTTGAAACCACCTGCTCACTCAAGGAACTGGGAGCAAAAATGGTGGTATCCCGCGCCGAACGTGACGGGCAGGCAAAGTTCCTGCTCCGTAACGGTGCGGATGAAGTGGTATATCCCGAAAAGCAGGTTGCAAAATGGGCTGCCATTCGATACAGCTCAGACCATATTCTTGATTATATTGAATTGGACGAAACACATTCTATTTTCGAGGTTGCCATTCCGAAAGCCTGGGTCGGCAAGACTGTTTTAGAGCTTGATGTTCGCAGGAAATATAACATCAACATTATCGGTGTAAAGCAGAACGGAAAGACCGATGTGACGGTTACGCCGGATGCTCTGTTATCTGAAAATAAAACGCTTCTTGTTATCGGGGAGGACAAGGCGCTGCAAAAGTGCTTTCATATATAACCCGCAGCGAATCAAACGGTTAGGAGGTGAGCATGATGGAGGTATGGAGATATATCATCCCGATCATATCGGCTCTCGGTGTCTTTGTGTACGGATATTTTCTGATGGCAAAGCTGGACAAATTCCTTGACGAAAACCGCAAGGCCATTGAAAAGGAGAACGAAAAGGAAGATCCCACCTGTGTTATGCTTACCGAAAAAATGTCGGATGAAGAGATTGCAGCGGAAGTCAAACGGTTTCGGGACAGGCACACAGGTGCACGAATCATCCTTTACGACAGCACTGACACAGAGTTGTCGGAAAGTATGGATTCCTACGCTGACCGAAGACAGTAGAAATTTTCACATATCTGTGACATAATAAAATATCAAGATGGTGAAAGTCGGTGATGTGTATGAAAAACATAGCGAATAAAGGGAATGCAGAAACGGAGCATACCCTTGTCTGCCTGTCCGCCTCGCCGACCAACGCAAAGATTGTAAAAACCGCCGCCAAGATGGCGTCTGCTTTTGGCGGCAGCTTTACTGCGCTTTACGTGCAAACACCCGACTCGGATAAAATGGATGACACAAGCAAGAGAAGACTGCAATACCACATCCGTCTTGCTGAGAAGCTGGGGGCAAATATCACCACCGTTTACGGTGAGGACGTTTCCTTTCAGATCGCAGAATTTGCCCGTATTTCCGGGATTACCAAAATCGTGATCGGCAGAAGCAACGTGAAACGCCGCCATTTCTGGAGCAAGCCAACGCTTACCGAAAAGCTGACAGAGATCGTTCCAAGCATTGATATCCATATTATTCCCGACAGTACGGCAGACCCCAAATACAAGGAAAAGACATACGGCTTCTGGCAGAACTTCATACCGTACCCGAAGGATCTGCTCATAACCCTATTGGTGCTTGTGCTCACAACACTTCTGGGAGTTGCACTGTATCATTTCGGCTTTACCGATTCCAATATTATCCCGGTATATATTCTCGGTGTACTGCTGACCTCCTTGTTTACAAGAGGATATTTCTGCGGCATCGTCGGCTCACTGTTGAGCGTTATGCTCTTTAACTTCTTCTTTACCGAGCCGCGTCTGACTTTTCACGCATATGACTCAAAATACGCCGTTACCTTTGCCATCATGCTGGCGGCGTCCATCATTACCGGAACCCTTGCGTCCAAGTTAAAATCTCATGCAAAGCTATCTGCTCAGGCAGCCTTTCGTACCAAGGTGCTTCTTGATACGAACCAGCTTTTGCAAAAAGCACAGGACGATGACGACATCTTTCATATAACGGCAACCCAGCTGATGAAGCTCCTCAACCGTTCGGTCGTGATATATTCCGCAAGCGGAAATACGCTCTCCAAGGGTGCTCTCTTTTCAATCGAGCCGGAAGATGCAAGTGAAGATCTGTTTGGTGCGGAAGAACATAAAACCGCTTGCTGGGTCCTTGAAAATCACCGCCGTGCCGGGGCTACGACCGAAACGCTGAATAAAGCGAAATGCCTTTATATGGCAATCCGCATAAACGAACGCATTTACGGCGTTGTGGGTATCCATATTAACGGAAAACCTCTTGATTCCTTTGAAACCAGCATTTTGCTCTCCATTTTAGGGGAGTGTGCTTTGGCTCTCGATAACAACCGAAACGCCAAAGAAAAGGAGTTCGCGGCAGTGCTTGCCAAAAACGAACAGCTTCGTGCAAATTTGCTCCGTGCCATCTCCCACGATCTGCGTACTCCGCTGACCTCCATTTCCGGCAACGCAAGCAATCTGCTTTCCAATTATGACAAATTGGATGAAGAAACGAGAGCGCAGGTCTTTACCGACATTTTTGACGATTCGCAATGGCTGATCAGTCTTGTGGAAAATCTGCTTTCCGTCACACGAATTGAAGAAGGCAGAATGAATTTTAATATGTCGGTGCAGCTGATGGATGAGGTCATTGATGAAGCAATGAAGCACATCAACCGCAAAGGATCCGAGCATATTATTTGCGTTGAATGCAAGGACGAACTGCTTCTTGCCCGTATGGATGCCAAACTCATCATCCAAGTTATCATCAATCTTGTAGACAATGCCATCAAATATACTCCCATCGGTTCTGTTATCAGGATAACCGCCGAGAATAAGAACGGCTTTGTTTCGGTAAGCGTTGCCGATAACGGAAATGGGATCCCCGATCATATGAAGCCCCGTGTATTTGAAATGTTTTATACCGGGGATAACAAAATTGCAGACAGTCGTCGCAGTCTCGGTCTTGGCTTAGCATTGTGCAAGTCGATCGTCAGCGCGCACAACGGAGAAATAACCCTGACGGATAACCTGCCGCACGGCAGTATCTTTACATTTATCATTCCGTCAGGTGAGGTGAACATCAATGAATAAGCTGCAGATTCTTGTTGTTGAGGACGATGCTCCTGTACGTAATCTCATTACCACCACACTAAAAGCACACGATTATAAACATATCATAGCCGAAAACGGCGAGGAAGCGATCCGGCAGGCAGTCACCTGCAACCCGGATATCGTGCTTCTTGACCTTGGGCTTCCCGATGTTGACGGCGTTGAGGTCATCAAGAAGATCCGTACCTGGTCCAATATGCCGATCATTGTTATCAGTGCTCGAAGCGAGGACAGCGATAAGATCGAAGCCCTTGACAATGGTGCCGATGATTACTTGACAAAGCCGTTCTCTGCGGAAGAACTGTTGGCCCGTCTTCGTGCAACAGGCAGAAGGCTTGCTATCATGCAAGCCAATGCCGGTGCCAATGAGTCGGTATTCACAAACGGAAAACTTAAGATCGACTACGCCGCAGGCTGTGCATTCATCGGCGACGAAGAACTGCATTTGACACCGATTGAGTATAAGCTTCTTTGCCTTATGTCACAGAGCGTTGGTAAGGTGCTGACACACACCTTCATTACGCAAAAGATCTGGGGCAGCAGTTGGGATAACGATGTAGCTTCCCTGCGTGTGTTTATGGCAACACTTCGCAAGAAGCTGGAGGCTGCACCCGATTCTCCTCAGTATATCCAGACGCATATCGGTGTCGGCTACCGTATGATGCGGGTGGAGTAAGGCAAATATGGATACAGAGCGGTTTGTGTATTGGGTCAATGAAAAGGGTCGGCTTTTATCTTTCCGCTATGTGGCATAAAAAGAGGAAACGGTGCAGCCCCTCACGGGGCTGCACCGTACCTGCATCCGGATCACTTCTTTATGGGACTGCACCGAAAGGTGCGTCCTGTTGTTTCATCCGCAGCCGGATGAGGTCTCCCTCCCGCAGGCGTTTTATCGAATCGGCTCAAAGTCCGCCGCGCCGTGCTTGCAGAGCGGGCACACGAAGTCGTCGGGCAGGGTGTCGCCCTCGTAGACATAGCCGCAGATCTTGCAGACGAAGCCCTTCTTGCCTTCCGTCTGCGGCTTCGGCTTGACCTTGTTCTGGTAGTAGGTGTAGGTCATCGTCTCGCTGTCGGAAACGACGCGCGCCTCGGTGACCGAGCAGATGAACATCCCGTGGGTCTCAAGGTCAACGTAGTCTTCCACCTTCAGGGACATAAAGGAGTTGATATACTGCGGCAGGAACAGCAGTCCGTTGTCGGAACGCAGCTCTTCGATGCCCTCGAACTTGTCCGTGTTTCTTCCGCTGCGGAAGCCGAAATTCTCAAAGACGCTGAACGGCGCATCCACGGACAGGCAGTTGACGTTCATCTTGCCCGTCTCCTTGATGATATGGTGCGAATAGTTTTCCTTGTTGATGCAGACGGCGACGCGGTTCGGTGAGCTCGTCAGCTGCGAGACCGTGTTGACGATCAGTCCGTTGTCGCGCTTGCCGTCGTTCGAGGTCACAACATACAGGCCGTAGCCGATGTTGAACAGCGCCGAAAGATCGTTCTTGTTCGCGGTCTTGCCGTCGCGCGCCATATAGTCCTTGCACAGCTCATTCGCCAGATCCTCGAGCTGCTGTCTGCTCTCCTCATTGAGCGCGGAGGCGATGTGAACCGTCGTGTCGGCAAAGGTCAGATTTTTGCACGGCTCGAGCATCTGCTTCATCGTCTTGGCGGCGAGCGGCGCCCAGGAGCCGTTTTCGATCAGACCGATCGTCTTGTTGCGGAAGCCGCGCTCGGTCAGATGGTTGATAAACTCACGCATAAACGGGAAAACATCCGCGTTGTAGGTGGTCGTAGCCAGCACGATCTTGCTGTAGCGGAAGGTGTCCTCCACCGCCTCTGCCATATCGCAGCGGGCGAGGTCGTTGACGGCGACCTTCGGGCAGCCCTTTGCGCGCAGCAGCTCCGCGAGCAGCTCGACCGCCTTTTTCGTGTTGCCGTAGACGGAGGTGTAGTTGATAACGATGCCGTCGGTCTCCACGCCGTAGCTCGACCAGATCTGATACAGATTCAGATAGTAGCCGAGGTTTTCCGTCAGCACAGGTCCGTGCAGCGGGCAGATGATCCGGATATCCAGCCCCGCCGCCTTTTTCAGCAGCGCCTGCACCTGCGCGCCGTATTTGCCGACGATGCCGAAGTAGTAGCGCCGTGCCTCGCAGGCCCAGTCCTCCTCGACATCCAGCGCGCCGAACTTGCCGAAGCCGTCCGCGGAGAAGAGCACCTTGTCGCAGGAATCGTAGCTCACGATGACCTCGGGCCAATGCACCATCGGCGCGGTGACAAAGGTGAGCGTGTGCTTTCCGAGGATCAGCGTGTCGCCCTCGCCGACGATGATGCGGCGGTCTTCAAACGCCGTACCGAAGAAATTCTGCATCATCGTGAACGCTTTCTGAGACGACACGATGGTCGCCGTGGGGTAGTTCTTCATAAAGTTCACGATATTTGCGGAGTGGTCCGGCTCCATATGCTGCACGACCAGATAATCCGGCGCCCTGCCGCCGAGCGCGGCGTCGAGGTTGTTCAGCCATTCGTGGGTAAAATTGCGGTCGACGGTGTCCATGACCGCCGTCTTTTCATCGAGGATGACATACGAGTTGTACGCCATTCCGTTCGGCACGACGTACTGACCCTCAAAGAGGTCGACATTGTGGTCGTTTACACCGACATATACGATATCGTTTGTAATGTTCACAGCAGTTCCCTCCCGGCAAAAAATCCTTGCGCTTTCTGTGTATCTTGATGGTTTCACTATAGCACAGCGAAAACCTCAATACAAGCGGCAATCCAAATCCCCACTTGACTTTCCGCCGTTTTCCGCTATGCTGAATAACAAAGATAGTATACCCTGTGGAACGAAGGAGGACTCCCCCATGACAAACCTTTCCCGCCTGCCCGCCGTGCCGCTGATCACGCACGATCCGTTTTTCTCGATCTGGTCCTGCGGCGTTGTCCCGACCTGCGATGAAACGCGCCACTGGTGCGGTCCGGAAAAACACCTGCAGGGTACCGTGCGCATCGACGGAACGCTCCTGCGCTGGCTCGGACGTTCCGGGCGCCGCCCGATGGTGCTGAAAAGCGCCTCCGTCACCCCGCTCAGCACGAAGTGGGTCTTTGAGGACCTCGGTGTGCGGATGACCGTCACCTTCACCTCTCCGCTGCTGCCGGACGATCTCGATATCCTCTCCACGCCGATCAGCTTCGTGCGCTTCCAAACGGAGAGCCTTGACGGAAAGTCCCACGAGGTGGAGCTGACCTTCTGCGGACGGGACACGCTCTGCTACGCGGGCGAATGCGCCCCCCGTATGCGTCAGGACTTCTTCTCCGACGACCGCCTGCAGTACGGCTTTATGGGACAGATGCAGCAGAAGCCGCTCAGCGGCTCCGGCGACCACCACACGCAGGACTGGGGACACCTCTTCTTCGCAACGGACGACGGCGTGCTCGACGATCAGCCGGGTCACTCCTGCTTTATGCTGCGCTATACCAAGACGGGCGAGACCGGCTTCGACACGACCCTGCTCGTCGGCTATGACGACACCGCCTCGATCAACTACTTCGGAAAGCTTCTCCCCGCGTATTACGCGCGCAATGGCAAGACCATCATCGAAGCGCTGCGGGAATTCCATTCCCGCGAGGAGGAGATCCTGCGCCGCTGCGCCCGCTTCGACCGGATGCTTCTCTCCGACGCGCGCAGGCTCGGCGGAAGCAACTATGCGAAGATCGTCTCCGCAGCCTACCGTCAGTCCGTCGCGGCGCACAAGCTCGTCGCGGACACAAACGGAGACCTGCTCTTCATCTCCAAGGAAAACGACTCCAACGGCTGTGCCGCGACGGTGGACGTAAGCTATCCGTCGTGCCCGCTGTATCTGCTCTATTGCCCGGAGCTGGTGCGCGCGATGTGCCGCCCGATCTTCTATTTTGCAAAGCTTCCCGTGTGGCGCTATGACTTCGCGCCGCACGACGTCGGACGCTATCCCACTCTGCTCGGACAGGTCTACGGCTCGAAATACCGCAAAAAGCAGCACGCCGAGGGCGCGACCGTCGCGCCGCTGTATCTCTACCCCGACACGGTGGACGCCTTCGACTTCAAAACGCAGATGCCGGTCGAAGAGAGCGCCGATATGCTGCTGATGCTCGCGGCTGCGGGCCGCGCGGACGGCGATTTCGCCCTCGCAGCGGAGAATCTCGACCTGCTTCGCAGCTGGTGCGGCTATCTGCTCCGCGAGGGAGAAGACCCCGGCGAGCAGCTCTGCACCGACGACTTCGCCGGACACCTTGCGCGAAACACCAACCTCTCGGCAAAGGCGATCATGGGCGTCGCCGCGTTCTCCGAAATCCTCGGCGCGCTGGGCGAGCGCAAAGAGGCGGAAACCTATATGAACAAGGCGCGCGAGATGGCGGCAAGCTGGCTGCGCCGCGCCGTCGCCCCGGACGGACACTCCTACCTGACCTTCGACGAGGTCGGCTGGAGTCAGAAATACAACCTCGTCTGGGACAAGGTCTTCGGCTGGGAGCTCCTGCCCGAGGAATTCTACGAAAAGGAACTGGCGAGCTATCTGCCGCACATCAACCGCTACGGACTTCCGCTCGACTCCCGTGCGAACTACACGAAATCCGACTGGACGATGTGGGTCGCCGCGATGACCGATGACCGCGCGGTCTTTGACGCGCTGACAAAGCCGATGGTGCGCTTCCTCGCGGAAACACCGAGCCGCGTGCCCTTCGCCGATTACTACGACACCGTGGTCGGCTGGAGCGAACGCTTCGTCGGAAGAAGCGTGCAGGGCGGCGTGTTCATGCCCCTGCTGCGGAAGAAGCTGCAGAAATAACCCCCATACACCGCACCCGTAGGGGCGATTGTAAAATCGCCCGCCTGCCGAAGGCAGTATCTCAATCCGTGCCGCAAAGCGGCAACAACAAAAAAGGCTCCCTCTGACGAGGGAGCTGTCAAGCCGCTTGCGGCTTGACTGAGGGAGAGACGATCCAATCCGTGCCAACGGCACACCACCCCTCTTCACTATTCACTATTCACTCT
>JAFVWG010000121.1 GCA_017501805.1 Oscillospiraceae bacterium | reverse complement strand
TATCGTGCTCCGCAACGGCGTTCAGCACGCAGGTGTCGCTAACCTCTCCCGCCGTAACGAGGAGCACATTCTCCCCCTGCTGCATCGGCAGATCGGAGAAAACGGCTCTGTGCTCCGTGACCGGCAGCGTGGCATAGATTTCCCCGTTCAGCACCAAGGTGACCTCCTGCTGATTGGAAAAAACGCTCACCGTGCGCTCGTCGGGTGCGCGGTTTGCAAATCGCTTTCCCGCGATGTAAACCATCGGCTCGGTGGTCCAAAATGCCTTGCAGACGAAGAATGTATCTTTTTTCGTCTTGCGGTCGTAGGTGACAAGTCCCTTGCAGTTTCTGCCTTTGACGCCGCCTTCATCTCTGGCGTCTGCGGCAAAATCGAACATTGTCCACAGATACGTCGCCCACAGATACGGTCTTTGCGCAAAGGTGCAAAGCATCTCGTAGTGATATGCTACGGCGTATTCTTCCGTATAGTCGTGATTGATGGGCGCCGCGCTGTGCCACATAAGGGAGTGATCCACACCGTATTCGGAGACGGCGAGCGGCTTTTGCGGTCTGCCGGCGTGCATCTCGTCGAGCTTCGGGCCGTTGTCCTTCGTCTCGCCGGCGTACCAGCCGAAGTAGTAATTGACGCCCTGCACATCCGTGATATCCGTGTGCGGATGGTTCGCTTCCATCTTAAAAAACTGCGCGATCGTCGTCAGGCGCGTGGGGTCAAGTTCTTTACAGAGTGTATGCAGCGCGCGCAGATTTTCATTCAGCTCCGGGCTGTCTCCGGCGATGGTGATCTCGTTGGAGATTCCCCAAAAGCAGACAGACGGGCGGTTAAAATTCTGCAGGATCAGCTCCCGCATCTGCGAAAGCGTGTTCTCGCGCGCTTTTTCTCCGGGCATAAAGCGTGTGATGAACGGGATCTCTGCCCAAACGACCATTCCGCGCTCGTCGCACAGATCGTAAAAATACGGATCGTGCTGGTAATGCGCAAGGCGGATGGAATTGGCGCCGACCTCCTCGATCAGCTGCATATCTTCCAGATGCTCGCTCGGCGAGATCGCCCAGCCCATATCGAGGCGATCCTGATGTCGGCTGACGCCGTGGAGCGGATACGATCTTCCGTCGAGGAAAAATCCGCGCTCCGCATCTGCGAAAAACGTACGGAATCCGATCCGCGTGTCGACGCGGTCGATCTCGCACGCGCCGTCAAAGAGCTTGGCAGTCAGCGTATAAAGCTGCGCTGCGCCTCTTCCGTCCCACGGTTTCGGCTGCTCCACGCGCAGGCAGAGCTTGGTTTCCTTCCGAGCAGACGCCGTCCCGGCGGCGCAAAGCGTTTCCCCGTCGGTGATCTCGCACACGACACGGCAGCCGTCCGCTTCGGTGCAGCGCACGATGATCTCAACCGTTCCGTCCTCCTTCGGCACGGCAAAAATGCCGTCCGTTCCGTAATAGGAAAGGTCAAAATGCGCCTGCGGCACTTCCAGAAAGTACACAGGGCGATAGATGCCGCCGAAAAAGGTAAAATCCGCCCTTTGCGGATAGATCTCCGACGGCGCGTTGTCCGCCTTCACCGTAAG